>DATGLK010000054.1 GCA_035294265.1 Candidatus Binataceae bacterium | reverse complement strand
GTTGTAATGGCTAACTACCGCCGGCTCCACGTCTTGATGCACCGTGGCCACGTTGCCCAAAAACTGGGCCGTGGAAGTTTGGCCCGGCGCCGCGCCGGTCAGCGGCGTGGTGAGCAGCGCGTTGACCGAGTTGAGCGCATGCTGGGGAACCTGCGCCAACACGCTGTAGTTTACGCCGTTGGCCACGTTGAGCCACGAATTGGGCTGCAATTCAAAACTCGCGCTCAGCGACGTCGCCAGGCTGGAGGCCACGTCGTTTTCGGTCAGCCCCAGTTGCTGCGCCTTGTCGCGATCGACCTTCACGTCGAGGGTGGGATAATTCAGCGGCTGCGCGATTCGAATATCGGCTAACCCGGGAATTTTCTCCATCGCGTTCTTAAGCCGCACCGCAAGCGCGTAATCCTCATTCAAATCGTTCCCCGCCACCTGGGCGTCAATCGCCGCCGGCAAGCCGAAATTGAGCACCTGGGCAACGATATCGGCCGCCTGAAAATAAGCCGTCACTTCCGGAAACTGGCGCGCCATGAGCGCCCGAATCCGTCCCTGGTAATATGCGGTTGACCGATGTCGCGGCTGCAACTCGATGGCGATGTCGCCGTCCTGCGGTCCGATGCTGTCGGTCTGATACATGGTCAGGTTCCACGACACCGGCATCCCGAGGTTGTCGCTGATAGCTTCCAGTTCGCTGGGCGGAATGACTCCGCGGATCGCCGTCTCGATTCGCTGCACGATCTGTTCAGTGGTCTCGATTCGAGTGCCCAACGGGGCGCGAACGTGCAGGCGCATCATCCCCGCATCGACGGACGGGAAAAAATCCTCGCCTACCACCCTTATCAACCCCAGCGACATGAGCACGATCAAGCCTACGCATGCCATGCCAAAACCGCGCTGTGCCATGAAGCTCTCCAGCGCTCTGGCATAGCTCGCATTAAGCCTTTCAAACCGGCGTGCAAACTTATCCTGCCAACCGCCCTGCACTGGCTCGACGTGCCGTTCGGGTAGCAGATAGCGAGCCATCATTGGCACCAAAGTGCGCGATAGCAGATACGACGTCAGCATCGCGTACACCACCGCCATCGCCAACGGCGTGAAGAGAAACCGCGCCACTCCAGTGAGCAGCACCACCGGAAAGAACACTATGCAGATCGCCAAGGTGCCCACGAAGGCCGGTGCCGCGATTTGCGCCGCGCCATCGACAATCGCCCTGAGCAACGGCTTGCCCATGGCATGATTGCGATGGATGTTTTCGATCTCCACCGTGGCGTCGTCCACCAGCATTCCTACCGCCAGCGCCAACCCACCCAACGTCATCGTGTTGATCGTCTGGCCCGAGAGCTTAAGCCCGATGATCGCGGTCAAGGCCGCCAGCGGAATCGAAATCACCACGATCAGCATGCTGCGGACCGAGCCCAGAAAGACCAGGACCATCAGCGCGACCAGCAGCGCCGCTACCGCCGCTTCCTGCACCACGTCCCACAACGCCCCGCGCACGAACTTGGATTGATCGAAGGTCAGCGCCATCCTCAACCCGGGCGGCGCGGTCGCCATCATCTCGGGCAACTTTTGCTTCACCTGATCGATGACGCCTACCGTCGAGGCGGAGGCGGCTTTGAGGATCATCAGGTAGCTGGCCGGCTTGCCGTTGACCCGCACCACGTTGGTCTGGACCGAATGAGTGTAGGTTACCGGCGCCACGTCACCCAGATGCACCGGCGCGCCGTTGACCTCCTTGACCGGTAGATGGTCGAATTCGGCTACGTTGACAGGGCTACCATTGAGCTCGACCTGGTATTCGCGGTTTCCGATCTTGACTGTTCCCGCCGGCGTGATTGTATTGACCGCCCCCAACGCCTGCATGATGTCCGTCGCCGACAAGCCGTGAGCGTAAAGTTGCTGCGGATTGAGATTGACCATCACCGCCCGCTGCATGCCCCCAAACGGCGCCGGAGTCCACAACCCCGGAATCGTGAACAACCGCACTCGCGCGAAGTTCAAGCCGTAATCGTACAGTTGCTGTACGGACAAAGTGTCGCTGAACAGATTGAGCTGGGCGACCGGAACGTTGGCGGCGTTATATTCGATTACATCCGCGGTACTGATTCCGGGCGGAAAAATCTTGAGCTCGGACTCGTTGGTGTTGTTGATCTCCGCGATCCCCGACGCCGGCGAGACCCCCTCGTGAAAATAAACCTTGATCAGCCCGATCCCGTTGAGCGATTCGGACTCGATGTGCTCGATCGCGTTGACTTCGCTGGAATAGCTGCGCTCGCTGATAATCACGACCCGCCGTTCCATCCCCACCGCCGACAAGCCGGGATAATTCCAGACCACCTCCACCACCGGCAGGTCGATTGCTGGAAAGATGTCCGCGTTCATTCGGGTGAAGGCCAACACTCCCAACACCAGCATCAGGAGCGCCATGACAGCGATGGAAAGGGGGCGGCGCAGGGCCAGCAGAACGATCCACATCGCGGTTATCTACTAGACATAGCAGGCAGACTACTCATCCGATCGGATCTCTCGAACTTAGTCTATCCGAGGTGCCGATTTCGGACAACGCAACCCTCCCGGCCGCCAGCGGAAGCGACCGCTCGCGCGCTCCGCCTGCCTATCCCGCGGCCGCCGCCAATCCTATCTCCTCGCGTCCTGCCACCGGCCGTACCCGCGAGATCGCCCCCGCCGCCACTACCATCGCCGCCGCGGCCAGATAAAACGCCGGCACATAACTCCCGCTCCGATCGAAGATCATGCCCGATACCAGCGGCCCGAAGGCGGTCGCAATCGCCGCGCCCGATCTAACCATTCCGCTTAGCGTTCCCAAGCGCCGCATCCCCAAACTTTCGGCCAGCAAAATCGGCAACAGTGGCGTCACGCAGCCCGCACCCCCACCCCATCCCAGAATAAACCCAGCCAGCGCCAGCGGCGCGAATCGACCCCCCGCACCGGTAAAAGCCAACAGGCCGGCAGGCACCAGCAACATCGCGATCGTCAGGCTGCGCCGCGCCCCAATCCGATCGGCCAGGGCGCCGAAAACAACCGATCCGATCGCGCTCACGCAGACCTGTCCGCTGAAGACCCAGGCCGCATGCTGTGCCGAATAACCAAGTCCGATCAGATAGGTAATCGAGTGGACCTGGACGGCCCCGAATGCGAACGAATAGGCACAGTCGGCCGCCAACACCAGCCAGAATGCCGCCGCGCTCAGCGCGGGTCCCAATTCCAAACCCGGCAACGCCGCCACTTCCTGCGCCTTGCTCCATCCCGCTACGCTTGCCGGCCGGGTCCGGATAACGCTCAGCGCGATCGGCAATCCCAGCAACAGCGCCGGCAGACACACGAAGCGAAATCCCGCCCGCCATCCGTAATGCGCGATAAGCCACGTTAGCGCCGGCGGGGTCGCCATCATCCCGATCGCCAGCGCGAACCACAGCACCCCACCCGCCAGACCGCGCCGATGGCCGAACCAGTTCACGCTGAGCACGCTGACCGGCAGGATGCCCGACAACATCGCCCCCATCCCGTACAGCGCGAACAGCAGCACCATCGTCCCCAGCGAGCTCACCAGGCTGGCGCTCCACAGGGTTGCGATTACCACTACCAAGCCGGCCGACATTACCCAGCGCGCGCCAATCTCATCGAATAAATAGCCGACCATGAATCCCACCAGCCCACCCGTAAGCGTGCTGGCAAAAGCAATTTCGGCCACCTGCTCGTGGCTCCAATGGAAGGCGTGTATCAGCGGCGTCAGCACAGTGGCCACCAACGCCAAGCCCGGTCCCGAAACCGCTATCTGATAGACGATAAGCGCGCCCAGCATCGTGCGCGCCTGCGGCTGCCCTTTCACCCGCTCCATTCCTTTCACGCCGCCGCTTGTTGCGGAACCCGGTCGGCTCCGGGCGCGGGATGGACCAGCGCGATCGAGCCTGCCGCTACCACCAACAGCCCGGCGGCGAGCAAAAATGCCGGCACGTAGCTGCCGGTTACATCGAACATATGCCCGGCCAAGACCGGACCCAGCGCGGTGGAAAAGGCCGCCACGAAGCGAATCACTCCCGACAGCGTGCCCATTCGGCGCAAGCCGGTCGTCTGCGCCAGCAACACCGGCAACACCGGCGGGATACAGCCCGCTCCCAGCCCCCAGAACAACACGAACACCCCGATCGCGGCCACTCCCCATTGGCGATTGCCCGCTCCCGTAAAGGCCACGATCCCCACCGCAATCACCACCAGCGCCGTGCTTAACATCCGTCGCGCCCCAAACCGATCCGCCAACGAACCGAAGGCTATCGCTCCCACGCCGCTCACCAACGTCTGAGCGCTGAATACCCAGGCCGCCTGCTGCGGGCTATAGCCCAAGCCTATCAAGTAGGTTATCTGATGAACGAATACCGACCCGAAGCCCACCGAGTACAGCAGGTCACCGGCCAGTAACAGCCAAAATACCAGTGTCAGAAGCGCCGGCTTTAGTTCCAATCCCGGCAGCGTAGCCACTTCCTGAGCCACACTTTTGGCCGACGCCATCGGCGGCCGGGTGCGAACCAGCAATAACGTCGCCGGCAGCACTAGCAGCAGCGCCGGTCCGGCCAGCCCGCGAAACCCCATCCGCCAGCCGTAATGGGCCACCACCCAGGTCACGCTGGGCGGAGTTATCGTCAGCCCTGCCGCCAAACCGATCCACAGCACTCCGCCCGCGGTGGCACGTTTGGTTTCGAACCAATTGACGCACACCACCATCACCGGTAGCGTCCCCCCCAGCATCAGGCCCGCGCCAAATACTGCAAACGCCAGCTCCATCGCGCCAAACGAATCGGCCCGGCTGCTCATCCCATAGCCCGCGACCATCAGCGCCACACCCGCTCCCATCACCCAGCGACCGCCGATCCGGTCCATCAACCAGCCCACCCCGGGCGCCACCAGCCCGCCGGTGATGGTCGAAATCAGAAACAGCTCGGACACTTCCTCGTGACTCCAATGAAAGGCCCGAATCAGCGGAGTCATCATCACTCCCGCCATCGCCAAACCCGGCCCCGCCGCCAATATCTGCACCAAAAACAGCGCTCCCATCACGCTGAGCGCAGCTCGTTCTTGTTTGTTCAATCGCCTACCTCTTCTTGCCCCTCACCCTACTGTATGACGCCCGCTTTTGAACAGCCGCCCACGACGCGCAACCCCGTTTAGCTGCAACTCACCCTTTCGCTCCGTGGGCAAGAAATTAAACGGACGCGAAGCGTCAAGCCAACTCACTGTATGCCTGGTCGTTGGGCGCCAGCGCGGGGCTTTACGTGGCCAGAGGTCGGCGCCAGTGCTCGCCGGATAAGGGCTCGCGGTCAAATGATTGCGCCGGACTCAGCATCGCTCTGCCTGCCGCAGTTTAGCCGCACATAAGCTCTCGCCTCATGCTTGGCGCCTGACCCAGGGAGCCACTGCAGGGCGCGCTCCGCGATCATTCTTGCTTTAGATGGCCTTCGCGATCGACGCCGGGACTTCCTCACCCATCGGCGCCGCGACCAGCCGCGTCAGGACCGCGCTCATGATTAGCAGCCCAATCGCCACCTCCAGCGGCACAACGTAACCGCCGGTGCGATCGAACAAAACGCCTGCCAAAGGAGGACCCAGCCCTTGGCCAAAGAACCAGCACATCGTAGTTACTCCCATGAACGCGCTGAAGCGGCGCATGCCCAGCGCGTTGGCCACCAGCGGCGCCATGGCCGAGAAATTGCCCATCCCAAGCCCCCACAGCGCGATAAAGCCGGCCAGCGCCCAGATTCCCCAACTTACATCGCGCGCCCCGATCAGCAGCATTACCGCCACCGCCAGCACCAGCCAGCTCAAGCTCAGCACCGGACGCGGACCGAAATAGTCGGCCAACCCACCCGCTATCAGCGCGCCCACAGTCACCAGCACCGCCTGCGCTCCCATCACCGAGGCCGCTGCTTCGGGCCGATATCCCGCCCCGATCAGATAGGGAATCATGTGATAGAAGACGCCTCCGCACGCCGCCTCGCCGCACAGCGCCACCGCTGCCAGTAACCAAAACCGCGCCCGCCCCAGCGCCGCCACCACCTCTAATCCTTCCTCGACGGTGTGATGGTCGGGATAGCGCGCCGCCATTTCACCGTCCGCGCGCGGCCCGCTACGCACCATCAGCAACGCCACCGGCGCCGCCAATAACGCCATCGGCGCGGCTACCGCCGCCATCCCCGCGCGCCAACCCATGCCCGCCACCACCCCTGTGATAAGCAACGGCGCCACCGCCATCCCAATTCCCAATCCCAGCATCGCTATCGCCACCGCGGTGCCGCGCCGATGGGGGAACCAGTTGACCGCCACCACTGCGGTCGGGGTTGCCCCCGCCAGCGCCACCCCCGCTCCCACCACCACGTATCCGACCACCAGATAGCTCAGCGAATGGCCCTGCGCGGCTACCACCAGACCCGCCGCCCCCA
>DATGLK010000053.1 GCA_035294265.1 Candidatus Binataceae bacterium | reverse complement strand
GAATGAGTGCGGCCCCATTGAAGCCGGACGCTACAACGGGTCACAGGGCGCGCCGAAGCGGCGACGTAAAGTCGATGTTATCGCCGCGTCGTGTCCAGGCCGCTGGCTGCCTGTTGCCCAAAATGGGTCACCGCTTCGCATCTTGCGATTTGGAGCAAATGGCTGTATTGAACGATTCAGACCTCACGAACCCTCAACAATTTAGGAGCACCCCATGTTAACATATCGACGGAACAAGCTTACCATCCTTGGTCTTGCCTTGGTTCTGGTAGCGAGCGTCGGCTTGACCAGCGCGCAGGCTCAACTGCAACAATTGCCGGCCGCCAAGTACATCAACTTGATGAACAAGATCAACGCCAAGCGCGATCTGAAAATCGACCAGATTATCGCTAAATTAGGACTGAAAAACGGCGTTATTTTGGCGGACATCGGCTCAGGTAGCGGCACTTTTACCATTCCTTTCGCCAAGGCGGTCGCCCCCAAGGGTACCGTCTACGCGGTGGATATCGACCCCAAGATGCTCGACTACGTCAAGCAGCGTGCGGAGAAGGCCGGGGTCACCAACGTGGTGACGGTGTTGGGCAGCTACACCGACCCCAAGCTGCCGGTCAAGGATGTCGACATCGCCTACTTCCATCGCTCCCTGCACATGATCGAAAAGCGCGAAGCCTACCTGAACAACACCATCAACTACTTGAAGCCCACGGGCGAGATCGTCGTGATCGACAAGAACCCACAGGATAACACCCAGAACTGGATGTGGCTCAGGAAATCTGACCTCGATAGCTGGATGGCCGCCGATGGCTTCTATGATGTCCATCACTTCGGGCTGTTCGACGACATGTATTTCGTGGTCTATCAACGCCCCTATGCCGGGAGCGTCCTGACTAAACGGATGATGGAACAGATGAAAAAGGAGTCGCAGTAGCAAGCACGCGGCGGGGCGGAAAGCGGCTGGGCTCTCTTTTGGCAATTAGACCG
This sequence comes from Candidatus Binataceae bacterium, assembly GCA_035294265.1. Lineage (NCBI taxonomy): Bacteria > Candidatus Binatota > Binatia (SeqCode) > Binatales (SeqCode) > Binataceae (SeqCode) > Binataceae bacterium (SeqCode). The sequence goes on along the minus strand of DATGLK010000053.1, from coordinate 41,606 downwards.
CTTAGGTGCCGGAGCGCGTTTAGACGTTACCGGCACCTCGCGCCCTGGGCTGGCACTGCAATCTATTGAGGTCAACTTCAATATTGCGGTCAGCTTTAACCGGTTTGGATTCGAATCTTCAGGGCATTTTCGTCGTTCAATTTCTATACGGAGACAATCGCTTATGTCGGTAGTCGGGCAGCGGCGCGAGCTACTCAAAAGCTTGGGAATCGCGGTGGCGGCCAGCGTCGTCGGCCTGACGGCAGGCCATGAAAAAGCACAAGCGGCCGGCGCACCAGCCCTGCTACCTCACGGCGCAACGAGTTTGCGAGAACTAAGCATACGTCTGGAGCGTGCGCCGCGGCGGCGGGATTTCAAGAGCGTCCCGATGATTCTGCGCGACCCCAGCCAATGGGATAGCCGGGCGCTGATGGAGCTTGCGGCCTATCGCTCCGGCCCGAAGCAGTGCTGGAGTAACTCCAACTACGCCTCGCATTGGCTGACCGTGATGCGCAACACGCTGAACACCGAAGTATTCTCCTATCGCCATCCCGATTTTTTGTGCGTGTCGGGCACTCACGGCACCGCCCATCTGGCACTGGAGGACGAGGCGATGTGGGAAAAGTACCGGTTAGGAAGGTTAATTCCGGGCGGCAAGGTTCATGACAACGCTTTGGGCCGCCCAACCCCGCCCACGATCGCGATGGAGGTGGAAGCGGCCGATGGAATTTATTCCGAACGCGGCGAGACCGTGCCAGTCCTGCAACGGCGCGGCGTCGTGTTCATGTGCTGCCACAACATCATCTGGGCCCTGTCCGGCCGCCTGATCGCGATGGGCAGCAACCCTGACCATCTCTCCCAGCCCGCGCTGGCCGCGGAGCTGACCAACCATCTGCTCCCCGGCGTTATCCTCACACCCGGAGTGGCCGCCGCTATAATGGAGCTGCAAAACGCCGGCTTCGCCTACGCCGCGAGCTAAGCCGAGAGCGTGCGCGCGAGCTTGGCTCCGTTGTGTGAATCTCTATACGCTCGTGACCCTTTCATGCTAGGTCGTGGGAACCACCTAGCCCTCGATTTCGCTCGCAGGCGTAAGGCTTAATTCGCAACTAAATGGCAGACACAACCCTTTCCATCCAGCCATCATCGTCCGAGAGAATAGCCAAGGCCGCGTTGCTCGAGCGCTTGGTAGAACAGGCGCGCGCGATGTTTCCCGCTCTGCGCGAGCGCGCATTGGCCGCTGTCCAGGCCCGCCGCTTGCCGCGCGAGACGATAGAGGAGTTCGTCGCCGCAGGCTTCTTCAAGGTCTTCCAACCTAACCGCTTCGGCGGCTACGAGCTTGACTACGGCTATCCGCAACTACGTTTATGCGGCGAGATCGGGCGCGCTTGTGGCTCCAGCGCCTGGGTTTTATCCGTGATGAACGTGCACGCCTGCCAAGTGGGGATGTTCAATCTGCAAGCCCAGAATGACGTTTGGGGCGACACGCCCGATGCTCTGGTCTGCAGCGCCTTTGTACCCGATCGCAGCGATTTCACCCCGGCGCCAGGAGGTTATCGACTGTCGGGGCGCTGGAAATTTTCCAGCGGCGTGGACTATGCCCATTGGGTGATGCTGGGCGCGCCGCTGGCACGCGGCTCGGGCGCGCCCGAGATGATCTGGTGCCTGGTGCCGCGGCGCGACTTCAGCATCATCGACACTTGGCATTCCATCGGCTTGCGAGCCACCGGCAGCAACGACATCGAAATCCGCGACATTTTTGTTCCGGCCCATCGCACCTTGCCACTGGCCACCCTGATGGCGGGCGAGGGCCCCGGCGCCGCCTTCCATCGCAGTCACATTTATCGAATTCCGGCTTTTTCCAACAGCACGTTGATTTCAGCCGCCACCGGCATTGCCCGCGGCGCGCTGGAGGAATTCGTCGAGCGGCTGCACAGCCGCCCGCCCGCCGCCGGTCGCCCCGGCGCGCAGAGCGAAGCATTACAGTTGGCAATCGCCCACGCGGGTGCGCTCATAGACAGCGCGGTTGCGCTGCTCAGCGCCGACGCTCAGGAATACAATGAAGTGGTTGGTTCAGGACAAAAACTGAGCGAGGAACAATGCGCTCGTTTTCTGCGCAACCCCGCCTTTGTCGGGCAGGCGCTGATGGAGGCCACCGACCGACTGCAAAACCTCAGCGGCGCGCACGGTCTGGACGAGAGCAGCGCGATCGCCCGCGCTTTCGTCGATATTCGCGCGATGATGAGTCACGTCGGCCTGCGCTGGCACATGGCCGCACGCCCCTGGGGCCAAGTTAGCCTTGGCGTCATGGCACGCAACCCGCACGCGTAGGGCCGGTGGCGCCATCGGCTCCTGCGCCGGTACACGACGCAAAGCCCGGAAATGCTCAGGCGTTGAAGATCGAGGAATCGATCGCCGTGCCATTGCTCTTGCCCAACAGGGCCAACCCCATCCGGGCAGGATCGAAGAAAATCTGGGCTAGCTCCACGATCTGATCGTTGGTCACCCGCTCGATCTCGCTGGCGGTCTCCTCGGGCGTGATATCGCGACCGAAATAGATCTCGTTGCGCGCGATACGATTCATACGGCTTTCGGTGGATTCCATCCCCAGCAACATGTTGCCCTTGAGCTGGCTCTTAGCACGGCGCAGTTCCGCTGGCCGCAAGCCCTCGCGATAAATCGCGCGTAACTCGCGCAAAGTAATGTCCAGCACCTCGTTCACCCATTCGGGATTGGTCCCGGCGTAGATTCCGACGTAGCCGCAGTCCAGATGCGAGGACAGGAACGAGTAGATCGTATAGACCTTGCCGGCTTTTTCCCGCACTTCCTGAAACAGCCGCGAGGACATCCCACCGCCCAGCGCCGTGTTCAGCACGTAGGCCGCGTAGCGCAGCTCATGATTGACTCCAATCGACGGTCCACCCAAACAGATGTGCGCCTGCTCCAAATCCTTTTCGTAGTTGAAGACCCCGGGTGAAATTGCAGGGGGTACCAGCTTCTCGGTCGGGGCACCGGCGGCAATCCCGTTGAACAAGTTCTCGCATTGCGCCACTAGTCGAGCGTGGTCGAGCTTGCCGGCGGCCGCGATCAGCACGCGCTCGGCTCGATAGCGTTGGCTCATGAAAGAGGTCATCAACGCTCGGTCGATGGCATTGACCGTGGCCACGCTACCGAAAATCGGCAGCGAGAGCGGGTGGCCCTCCCAGAAGTGCAGGTTGAAGAGGTCGTGAATGAAATCGTCGGGAGTATCTTCGGCCTGCGAAATTTCCTGAAGAATCACCTGCCGCTCGCGATCGATTTCCTCCGGATCGAACACGGAATGCAAGAAGATGTCGGCAAGCAAACCGGTAGCCATCGGAAAATCTTCGCCAAGGACACGGGCGTAGTAGCAAGTATATTCCTTGCCCGTGAAGGCGTTGAGGTTGCCTCCGACCGCGTCCATCTCTTCGGCGATCTGCGCCGCGCTGCGCGTTGGTGTGCCCTTGAAGAGCAGATGCTCGATGAAGTGCGAAACCCCGTTCTCGGCCGGCGTCTCGTAGCGCGATCCGTTGGCGACCCAAATGCCCAGTGACGCCGACAGCGCCTGCGGCATCTCCTCGGTGAGCACCCGCACGCCGTTGGCCAGCACGCTTTTGCGCATCATCCTGTCGCGTCTCCTCAGACCTGGCTACCTTGGGCGTCTTCCTGGGCTTCCCGCACCGACAGGCGAATCTTGCCGTTGCGATCGACGTCGAGCACCTTGACCATCACTTCGTCGCCCTCGTTGAGCACGTCTTCGACTCGACGAACGCGGGTGTTGGACAACTGCGAGATATGGACCAGACCATCGGTGCCTGGCAGGATTTCGACGAAGGCGCCGAAATCCACCACCTTGCGCACCTTGCCCTTGTATATTTTGCCGATCTCGGGCTCGGCGGTGATCGAACGAATCGCGTTGATCGCGCGCTCCAGGGCCACGCCGTCGGCCGAGGCGATGAGCACGGTACCGTCGTCTTCGATATCGATCTTGCAACCGGTATCCTCGACGATCCCGCGAATAACCTTGCCGCCTGGCCCGATGACCTCGCGAATCTTGTCGGGCTTGATATGCAACGTAACGATCCGCGGGGCGTAAACCGAAATTTCGCTACGCGGCGCTTCCAGCGCCTTCTGCATTACCTCAAGCACGAACAAGCGAGCATCGCGCGCCTGATGCAGGGCTTGGCGCATCACGTCGCGGGTGATGCCACCCACCTTGTTATCCATCTGAATGGCGGTGACGCCTTGCGCCGTGCCCGCGACCTTGAAGTCCATGTCGCCCAGATGGTCTTCGTCGCCCAGGATGTCGGTAAGGACCTTGACTCGATCGCCCTCCTTGACCAACCCCATCGCAATACCCGCCACCGCCGCCTTAATCGGCACCCCAGCGTCCATCAGCGCCAAACTACCGCCGCACACCGTCGCCATCGAGGAGCTGCCGTTGGACTCCAACACCTCGGACACCACGCGAATGGTGTAGGGAAACTCGCCTTCGGCCGGCAGCACCGGCAGCAGGGCACGCTCGGCGAGCGCCCCGTGACCGATCTCGCGCCGCGAGGGGCCGCGCAGGAACTTGGCCTCGCCGGTGGAGAAAGGCGGGAAGTTGTAATGAAGCATGAACTTCTTGTAGTGCTCGCCGAGCAAGGCGTCGATCTTCTGCTCGTCAGCCGAAGTCCCCAGGGTGACCGTCGCCAGCACTTGAGTTTCGCCCCGGGTAAAGATAGCCGAACCATGAGTGCGTGGCATCGCCTGGGTAATCGCGCTCAGCTCGCGGATTTCGGTGGAACTACGGTCGTCGATACGCCGATCCTCCATCACGATCGCCCGCCGCACGCGCTCGCGCACCACGTAATCGTAAGCGTCGCGCAGTTGTGCTTCACTGTCGGGGAAGCGTTGGGTCAGTTCGCCGACAATCCGATCCTCCAGCTCTCGCAGCGCCATCCCGCGCTCTTTTTTGCCCGCCGCGGTCAGCGCTACCTCAAGCCCCTCGGCCGCCCGCTCGCGCACCGCTTCGACCACTTCGGGCGCGCGCTCCTTGGCCTTGAATTCGCGCTTGGGTTTGCCGACCTGGCGACGCAATTCCTGCTGGATCTCGAAAATCGGTGCCAAAGCTTCATGCCCGGCGAACAGCGCATCCAGCACCCCTTCTTCATCCACGATATTGGCGCCGCCTTCCAACATCATGATGGAGTCGGGCTTACCCGCGAGCACCAGCGAAATATCGCTGTTTTCCATCTCGCTGCGCTGAGGATTGATCACCAGCCGGCCGTCGATCCGGCCCACACGCACCGCCGCTACCGGCCCGTTATGCGGAACGTCGGAGATTTCCAGGGCGGTGGAGGCCGCAATCAGCGCCAGCATATCGGGGTCGTTTTCGCGATCCACCGACAAGACCGTGACGATAATCTGAGTCTCCTTGTCGTAGCCCTTGGGGAACAAGGGGCGCATCGCGCGGTCGATCAGGCGCGAGGTCAGAATTTCCTTCTCCGAAGGGCGCCCCTCGCGCTTGAAGAAGCCGCCAGGAATCTTGCCGGCGGCGAAAGTCTTTTCCAAATAATCGACCGTCAGAGGGAGAAAATCGACGTTTTCCCGGCTTTTGTAAGAGGAAACCACCGTAGCCAGGACGACGGTTTCGCCATATTGAGCTAGCACCGCGCCATGCGCCTGCCGGGCCAATCGGCCGGTTTCGAGGGAGAGCTTGCGCCCGTGGAAGTCGATTTCGAGCTTCCTAACCATAATGTTTTACCTGAGGGAGATGAAAAACGGCTGTTCCCTATCCAGGAACAGAGCGGGGGTTCTGTCACCGGTCGTCCCGTTGCACCCACGCCCGACACTCCTCGGGCCATGGCCGCTGGGACATGTGGCAGCCTATCTCCGAATGCCCAACCGATCGATCAACGTCTTGTAACGGTTGAAATCACACCCCCGCAGATACTCCAGCAAACGACGCCGTTTGCCAACCAAGCGCAATAATCCGCGTCTGGAATGATGATCTTTCGCATGCGATTTGAAATGCTCGGCTAAACCTTCGATCCGCGCCGTAATCAGCGCGATTTGGACTTCAGGAGAGCCGCTGTCGTTGGCGACACGAGCATTGCTGCTGATTATTTCTCGCTTGCGAGCGGATGCCAGGGGCATTGGGAGACTCTTTCTTTCCCTTTTCCTTTCGTTCGCGCAGACTCTAACATGGGCGGCACGCGCAAACAAGCACCCCGACGCTCCCCCGCTGGGGGGCGCGCGCTTTCTGCGAGGCCTTGCCATCCAAATTTCGCTGGCCTGCATTCATGAAAGGACTATCCGGGCGCGACAATGTCTGAACACGCTGCTCACAATGTCAGCTTCAGCGCGCGGGGGCCGCGGAAGCGGCCCGCTTGGGTCCACTCGATTTGCTCCGCAGCCAGCCGCAAAGCGGGGAACCGAGCCACGATCGCGCCAACCGCCACTTGCGCTTCCAAGCGCGCCAAACCAGCACCCAAGCAGTAGTGGATACCGTGACTGAAGCTTAAATGCTCGTTGTCGCGGCGTTCGATATCGAAGCGGTCGGGTTCCTCAAAACGTGCAGGATCCCGATTGGTGGCGCCAAATAACACAGATACCATCTCGCCGCGCCGGATAACTCGCCCGCCGATCTCGCTCTGGACGGTCGCGACCTGGGGAGATGGCGCCTGCGTGGGCGGATCATACCGCAGGACCTCCTCAATCGCACCGGCAATCAGGGCGGGATGGTCGCGCAGCTTGCGATGTTGGTCCGGATGGTTGAGCAACGCAATCAGTCCGTTGGCGATAAGATTGCGGGTGGTGGCGTGGCCGGCCGCGAACAGGGTTTCGATCATCGTGATGATCTCCTCGGCTTCCATCGCACGCTCCTCATGCCGAACGCTCAACAGCGCGCTGAGCAAGTCCTCGCCCGGGCTCTTGCGCTTATCCTCCATCAGCCGCTTGAGATAGTCGTGAAAGTCCTGGCTGGCGTGCGCTCCGGCCTCCATCATCGCGGGGGTGCGCAACAGTCCGCGTGAAACCACAATCCCTTCCACCCACTCCCGCAGCGTCGCCCAGTCCTCCTGGGGCACCCCAAGCATCGCCGAGATAACGTCGGCGGGAATCGGATAGGCAAAATCTGCCACCACTTCGATTGCGCCTTGCACCGCTGCCCGCTTAAGCGCCCTATCAACCGCCGCTTCGATATGAGGCCGCACCGCCGCAATTCGCTGGGGCGAGAAGGCCTTGGCCATGATCCCCCGCAGCCATGAATGCCGCGGCGCATCGGTAAAGGCCAGCTCGCGGCTTTGAAAGGCAACAATTGGGTGATCCGGACCGAACTGAGCGCGAATGAGATCAAGATATGCGCTGCGGCTGAAAGTCGGGTTGCGCAGATAAGCGAGTGCATCGGAATATCGCGTCAGCATCCAGACCTTGGTCAGAGTGCTGTAATGGACAGGATCGTCGCGGCGCAGGCGATGGTAGAGCGGATAAGGATCGGGATGGCCGGGCAGCGTAGGATCGCAATCAAGCGGGAAAGGCTCTTGGCTTATCGCTATCACGACCTTGTTCCACTGCGGCTTAGCCGCCGCTTGGACTGCTTTCTTGCGTCTCGGTGCGGCGATATATGACCGCCGAACCTAGCCAAGCGACAATAAACAGCCCGATAATTACCAACCCGAGGTTGCTGAAGTTCAGCCCACTCCATTGCGGCCGGCCCATCGCCTGTCCGATCAGCCCCAGTGCTTCGATCGCCCCGATCGCAACCGCCACCGCGACCGAGATGAGGGTAATGGTGAAATTGTAGTAAAGACGGCGGACCGGCTTCATGAAGGCCCAAGCGTACGCACCCAGCATCAGGACCCCGTCGCTGGTATCGACAAGTGCCATCCCCACCGCAAACAAAGCGGGGAAGACCATGATCGACCAGATAGAGAGCCCCTTGGCGGCCTCGGTGGCCGCGATTCCCAAGACGGTAATTTCAGTGGCAGTGTCGAAGCCCAGACCGAACAGAAAACCCAGCGGAAACATATGCCAAGTGCGTGTAATGAGCCGAAAAAGTGGCTTGAATAGTCGCGCCAGGAAACCCCGCTGTTCCATCAAGAGGTCCAAGTCACCCTCGGAATAGACCCCACCGCTACGTAGCTGACGCAAGACCAGCCAGACCGAGCGCAAAATCATCAAGTTGATAGCCGCGATGGCAAACAGAAACAGTGCGGAAATGCCGGTGGAGAGCGCCCCACCGATACTTCTCCAGGCGGCGAAATCGCGCTGCACCGTCGATGCTCCGACCGCGACCGCAGCCGCGGCCAGTACCACCACGGTGGAATGGCCCAGCGCGAACCAGAAACCCACGCCGATAGGCTGTTGCCCCTGTTGGATAAGCTTGCGAGTGACGTTGTCAATGGCAGCCAGATGGTCGGCATCAACCGCATGGCGCAAACCGAAGCCATAGGCCAGCAATGCCGCGCCCAGAAAGACCGGCTGGGCGCGAAAAGTCAGCGCCGCCCAGATCCAGACCGCCGCCGTAGCCAGCATCAGCAGGCTATATAGACCAGCGATTTTGGCGCCTAGTGGCCAATCCGAAAAAAAATACTTTAAGTCAAACCTCAAGCAGCGACGGTCCCTTTGAATGGCGGTTTGCTACAGTTAGCACAAGCTTTAATCCCTGGCTGCTCAAGGCTCAAGGTCTCAAATGCGTCTCGCTGAACAAAACCGCTACCGCACGAAAACACGCAACAAACGCAAGCCATCCGCGCCAGAGCACTGCGCGATCGCTATCAATTCCGACCCCCGCACCGCCATGAAAAGACCCTCGCGAGCGCCTATCGATGGTATCAGCGCGGAAGCATCACCATGGCGAAGGCGGCGCTCGCTCTCTTCATCGACCTCCACTCGCGCCATCTTGCTCAACGCCTCGGCCATTGGAATAACGTGCTGGGAGAGCTGCTCGGGCGCCTCCATCAACTCTTCCAACCGATGGGCGTGAACAACCACAAAGCCCGCGGTGGCCAATCGCCGTAGTTGCACCAGATGAGCCATCGTGCCCAATGCCAGTCCGATATCTCGCGCCAAAGTTCGCACGTAGGTCCCCGGCGAGCAGATCAGGCTGACGCGCAGATGATTGAAATCAACCAGATCCAGTTCCAAGGCTTCGATCCGAACAACGCGCGGCGGTGGCGGCTCGACCGGTTCGCCGCGGCGAGCCAATTTGTACAGCGGAACACCCGCTCGCTTGAGGGCTGAAAAAATTGGTGGGACCTGCCTAATCTCGCCGATAAACTGTTTGGCCACGGCGGCCACACCGGCGCGATCCAGTCGAGGTACAGGCGCGGTCGCCACGACCTGCCCGGTCCGATCGCAGCTATCGGTCTCGGCTCCCAGCGCGATGATACCTTCGTACTGCTTGTGGCTGGACTCCAGGAACGGTGCCAACTTGGTGGCCTCGCCAATAAGAATCGGCAGCAAGCCGGTGGCAAACGGATCGAGCGTGCCCAAATGGCCAACCCGGTAAGGCCTAACCACACGCTTGATCGCCCGCACGACTTGCGCCGAACCTACCCCCGGCGGCTTATCGACCAGCAGTACACCGTGCATCGTGTGCCCGCGAGCCGTCGATTACTGGGCCAGCTTCCGCAAGATCGCGTCAATTCTCGCCGCACGCTCGCTGCTGCGATCGAATTCAAAATCCAGTTGCGGGCTATAGCGCAATCCCAGCTCGCGGCCAATTTTTTGACGAATGAACCCGCTGGCGCTGCGAAACCCAGCAGCCGCCTCGGCGGCACGGGCGGCGCCCTCGAGGTGAGAGAAAAAAACCCGCGCCTGGCGTAGATCGGGACTGAGCTTGACCTCGGTGAGCGTGACTCCGCGCAGGCGGGGATCCTTGAGGTCACGCTGGAGCAAACTAGAGATCTCGCGCAGCAACGCTTCGGCCACGCGTTCGGGCCGACGCCCTTCACTACCAAGCATATGGCGATTTTATCCGGATTGCAGTTCGGCTTGAAGCCGCAGCCGCTACAGATAACTTTCTACCTAGCTGAAAGGGCGTTCCCGCATCGTCGCGCCTGGGGTTTGTTGCTGTGTGATGGACATCCCCGGCCGCACCTCTTGCCGCAACCGCCGCCGCACGGCAGCCTTTCAGTAGTTAAGAAATTCCACCTCTTCGCTACCCAAGGGAGCCAGGCCGACCGCCTCGATGAAGTTGACAACCTCGCGCAGCGCGCCGTCGACGAAGGCGCGGTCGCTGCCAACCTGACAAATGCCCAGTTCGGCTCGCTGCCAAAGGTCGTGATCCGCGGATTCTGCAATGGAGACGTTGAACTTGTTGCGCACACGGTCCTTGATCGCGCGCAATACCTGCCGCTTGCCCTTGAGCGAATGGTTATCGGGCAGGAACAGGGTCAACCTCAATACCCCAACCACCATCGTCATCCCCTAAAGACGCATTGGCTTACGCAACGCGCACGGCCTCCCAACCCTAGCCCTCCCTCCTCCAGGGCAAATCATCGAGGAGGGGACAAAAGGGCGCACGATCCTTTAGAGCTGTTTTTCTGCGGCGACCGGGGCGTGCCCGGATTCCACCGCAGGTGCGCCTAGCTTGCGTACCACGGCTTCCAGCTCGAAATCCTCGATCACATCGCCGGGTTTGAGGTCGTTGTAATTTTCCAGCCCGATACCGCATTCGTAACCGGCCAAAACTTCGCGTGCGTCATCCTTGAAGCGGCGCAGCGACCCGATTCGGCCTTCCCACACCACACGACTGTCGCGCACCAGGCGAGCGCGCGCGCCGCGCAGAATGCGCCCGTCCTGAACCATCGAACCGGCAATGGTCGAGCCCAAAACACTGAAAATCTGCCGCACCTCGGCCCGACCTAGATTCTTCTCCCGATATGTCGGCGCCAACAGCCCCTCCATCGCCTCGCGAATCTCGTTCACCGCGTCATAAATGATGGTGTAGAGCCGGATATCGACCTTCTCGGTCTCGGCCAGCGCTGCCGCCTTGGGCTCGGGCCGCACATTGAAGCCGACGACGATCGCGCCCGACGCCGCGGCCAGCGAGACATCGGTCTCGGAGATTCCACCCGCCGAAGCATGGATTACTTCCACCTTGACTTCCTGAGTGGAGAGTCGGCGCAAATACGCCGCCAGCGCCTCGACCGAGCCCTGCACGTCGCCCTTGACCACGACCTTGAGTTCTTTGACCTCGCCCGCCCGCATCCGCTGGCTGAGATCCTCCAGCGAGACCCGGCTGGTCTTCTGCAATTCGCCCTCGCGCTCTTTGCTCAGGCGAAATTCGGCCACCTGGCGGGCTTTGGCCTCGTCAGCCACCGCGATCAACGGAACCCCTGGCTCGGGTACCCCTGACAGTCCGAAAATCTCCACCGGCGTGGAGGGACCAGCCTGCGTCAGACGCTGCCCCAAATGGTTGAGCATCGCGCGCACCCGACCGTAAGTGGTGCCACACACGAAGGGATCGCCCTGATGCAACGTGCCTTCTTGAACCAGCACGGTGGCCACCGGGCCACGCCCGCGATCGAGTTGCGCTTCGATTACAGTAGCGCGCGCCAGGCGATCGGGATTGGCCTTGAGGTCGAGCAACTCTGCCTGCAACAAGACCATCTCCAATAGCCGATCGATACCCTCACGAGTGCGGGCCGACACCCCCACGGTTATGACATCGCCGCCGTAGTCTTCGGGAATCAGGCCGTTTTCGGAAAGCTGCTGCTTGACCCGGTCCAAATTGGCCTCGGGACGATCGATCTTGTTGATCGCCACGATGACCGGAACCTTGGCCGCACGAGCGTGGTTGAGTGCTTCCACCGTCTGTGGCATCACCCCTTCGTCGGCCGCAACCACCAGGATTACGATGTCGGTTACTTTGGCCCCACGTGCCCGCATCGCAGTAAAGGCTTCATGGCCGGGGGTATCGACGAAAGTGATACTGCGGCCGTTGACCTCCACCGTATAGGCGCCGATGTGCTGGGTAATTCCGCCAAATTCGTCCGCGGTCACGCTGGTATGGCGAATAGCATCCAGCAGCGAGGTCTTGCCGTGGTCGACATGCCCCATGACCGTGACCACGGGTGGACGGGGAAGCTGATTTTCGGCGGTCGCTTCCTCGGCCCCTTCCTCGATCGCGGCTTCGACGTCGAAGGCCACGTTCTCGACATTGTAGCCGAACTCGCTTGCGACCAGGGTTGCGGTATCGACGTCGAGCACCTGATTGACAGTGGACATCAAGCCCAATGTCATCAGCTTCTTGATGACCTCGGCAGCCTTGACTCCCATGTTGCGAGCCAAGTCAGCGACGGTCACCCCCTCGGAGACTCGCACCACACGCTTGGAAGCTCTGGGCGTGGTGATTTCGGTCTTACGCTGCTCCTTGCCGGGCAAGGCACGCCGTTTTTTGGGAAACCGGCCGCCACGAATCTCGCGCTCGGCGATTAAATCTCCCGGTTCCTTCTTGACCACGCGCCGTTTCTTGATTGCGCGTGCGCCGGGTTTGGCAGGCGCCTGTCCCACCGGCATCGCTGGTGCTTCGACCGGAGCGCTGGGAACTGGACGTCCCATCCGCGGGCCACCCATCGTCGGTCGTCCCGGTCCCCCCGGCATTCCCGGTCGCAGCGGCGGACCGCCAGGGCGGGTCGGAGGCGTGGCCGGCCGCGCCGGTACTGCCTTGCGCAGGTCGATTTTGCCCAACACCTTGGGCCCCTGCTGCTGATCATCCAGTACGGGGGCCGAGGCGTGGCCGCGCGCCAAATTAATAACCTGCGTGCGTCCGGTCGGCCGCACGGTCTCCCGCGTCACCCCTGAAGGAGACACACTTACGCGTCCGCCCGGCAGGTTACGCACCGCCCCTGGCTGCACGGGCGGGGTGGAAAACACATTGGGCTTGGCCGTTTGAGGAGGCGGTACTGGCTGCATGCGCTCCGTAGCCGCTTTGGCATCGGCTGCCGGCGTCGTTTCCAGGCGAGCCCCGCCGTTCAACGGCGGCGTAGGCGCTTCCGATGCGCTGGCGGGCGAGTCGTTCTCGGCCACCTGCGGCGGGCTTATCGCGGCTGGAGCCTGGGCTGTGGCTGAGGCAACTTCGGGCGCTGCGGGAGCAACCTCGGGCAACTCTAGCGTGGGCTCGGGCTCCGCCATCGTCTCCAAAAACGGCGCCGCCAGATCGGGCGTCTCGGCGCTCTCCAATTCAAAATGGAAGGGCTCTGCCCCACCCTGGCTCGGCGCGGGCGGCGGGGGGGCTTCGGGCTCGGAATGGCGCCGGCGCATGACCGTCTCGTTCAGGCGCTTTTCAACCACCTTGCCGGCGGTGGTCTCAAAAACGGTCTCGCGGCGCAGCAAAGCGGCGCGATTGGCTTGCTCGTTGAGGTCGGCGCGGATACGTTCGGCTTCCTCGGGAGCTAGCAAGCTTGCGTCGGAGCGTCCGTGCGCCAGTTTGAGGCGCTCGCAACTATGTAGTACGTCCTCGACCGAGACGTTCCATTCCAAAGCCAAAGTCTTTATACGTTTACGAGCCATTGCCTATATTCTATGCATGCTGCGGTGATGTAGCTAGCCGCTCCAGCATCATCTTTACCAAAGCGCTTCGCTCGGCGCGATCAATCGAGCGCCGCAGCGAAGTAAACTTCTCGACCTTCAACCCGGCAAAACGCGCCAAACATTCGCGCCTGGGGTGCAAGTAACCACCTCGCCCCTGGCCCTGGCCGCTCAAGTCCCAGTACAGTGCGCCCCCCTCGCCGGCCGTCAGCCGCAGCAGGTCGGATTTGAATCCGCGCTGGCGGCACGCCATGCAGCGACGCTCAGGCCTATGACGGGACCTCGCCGTTGCCATCTTCGTGCGACTCCACTTCCCCGGTCTGGGCTGCGCTTTCTCCGGCCGCGCCGCCGGTCTCACTCTGGGCGGCCGCCACGGCACGCGCCGCGGCTTCAGCTTCTTCGGACTGGCGCCGTTTGTGGGCCACATGCGACTGCGCGGCGGCGATCAGTTGAGTGGCGCGCTCGGCCGAGATGCCATCGATTTCAAAGGCATCAATCGCAGTCTCCGATAATTGCTCGGCGGAGCGAAAACCCCATTGATAGAGCAACTCGGCGTTGATGTCGCCCACCCCCGGAATCGCGTTGAGCGAGGCCCGCGCGGCCCGCGCCTCTTCCTCCGCCTCGGCCTCGCTGCGTACGTCAAGTTTCCACGCAGTCAGGCGATGGGCCAGGCGGACGTTCTGACCGCGCTTGCCGATGGCCAGGGAAAGCTGATCGTCGGGCACGATCACCTCCATCGCGTGCTCTTCCTCGTCGATTATCACCTTGGAGACCTTGGCCGGCGCCAGCGCGCGGCAGACCAGTTCGGCCTGATCTTCGGTCCACGGCACAATATCGATCTTCTCGCCGCGCAACTCCTGCACCACCGATTGCACCCGGGTGCCCTTGAGTCCCACGCAGGCCCCCACCGGATCGACATCCGAATCGTTGGAATAAACCGCCACCTTGGCTCTTCCCCCGGGCTCGCGCGCGCATTGGCGAATCTCCACGATTCCCTCGTAAATCTCCGGCACTTCCTGCTCGAAGAGCTTGCGCAGGAATTCGTTGGAGGTGCGCGACAGAACGATGGACAGCCCCTTCTCCGACAGATCGACCTCCAGTATCAGGGCGCGAATCCGATCGCCCTGGCGATATCGCTCGTGAGGGATCTGTTCCTTTTCGGGCAAAATAGCTTCGGTGCGGCCCAGGTTTACAATCATGTTCTTGCGCTCGAAGCGCTGCACAATGCCCGAGATCACCTCGCCCCTACGGTCCTTGAATTCGCTGTAAATCTGTTTACGTTCGGCGTCGCGGATATGCTGGATTAGGTTCTGCTTGGCCGCCTGGGCCGCGATGCGTCCCATGGTCGCGGTATCCAGCTTGATCAAAATCTCGTCGCCGGCCTGGGCCTCAGGGTCATATTTGGTGCGTGCTTCGGCCAATCCGACTTGGCTCGCCCCTGCCTCCTCGCTGACGGTCTTGATCTCGAACAACTCCACTTCGCCCAGGTCGGCGTTGTAGCGCGACTCGATGTTGCGCTCGGCTCCAAAGGTGCGCCGCGCCGCCGAATGCATCATCTCTTCGACGGCACTGATGACGATGGATTTATCGATGCCCTTTTCCTTGGATACCTGTTCGATAACCCGGTTCAAATCCGGCTGCATTGTAGCCTCCCACGCGCCTGTGGCGCCAAATCGCTGCTCTAACTCAGCCGCCGCCGCGCCACCTATCCCGGGCGCGGGCTCTGGAACTGATGTTGGTATCGGGCCTCCTTTATATCCTCGAAGCGCAGACTCAAGCGCCGTCGGCTAATCTCGTCTTCGACCTCGATCCCGCCAGCATCAACCGTCGCCAGCACGCCCACGAACGATTTCTGCCCCTCGTGCCCCTGATGGGTGCGCACCTTGACCCGCTGGCCGCAGTAGCGTTCGAAATGGCCCAGCTTGGTCAGCGGCCGATCCACGCCCGGGGACGATACCTCCAAGGTGTAGCTCCCCTCCACCGGGTCATACACGTCCAGCAGGTCGCCCACCATCCGGCTGATCGGCTCCAACTCGTCCAAGCCGATCCCACCCTCGGGCCGATCCACAAACAACCGCAGCAGCGCGCCCCGCGGGGCGCCGCGATACTCCACCAAAACCAGCTCGAAACCCAGCCGCTCGATATGCGGCTCGAGCAACTCCATCACCCTGGCGGCGGTGGGATTGAGCTTAAGGACCATGGCTGCCATCCCTGCCGGCGCTCTGGGCGTCGGCGGCCCCAATAAAAAAGTGGGCTCAAGCCCACTTCCCGCCTTGAGCTTACCATCGAGCGCGCTTGCTCTTCAAGGCGGGGGTCAGGGGAGTGGGAGCGCCTACTCTTCCTCGTTTTGCAGCCGGGACAGCACCGAAAGGTCTTCTAAGGTCGTGGTATCACCCAAGCTCGCGTCGCCGGCGGCGATCTGGCGAAGCAAGCGGCGCATTATCTTGCCGCTGCGGGTCTTGGGCAGCGCCTCGGTAAAGCGAATCGTATCGGGACGCGCAAACGCGCCGATTTCCTTGGCGACGTGCGCGCGCAGCTCCTCGCGCAGCTTGTCGCTTCCGCCATGAGTCCCTTGCAAGGTTACGAAACAGACCAGCGCTTGCCCCTTAAGTTCGTCGGGCCGGCCGACCACAGCCGCTTCCGCGACCGTGGGATGAGAGACCAGCGCGCTTTCCACTTCCATCGTGCCCAGACGATGACCGGCGACGTTTATTACGTCGTCCACGCGACCCATGATCCAAAAGTAACCGTCCTGGTCGCGCCGCGCGCCGTCACCCGTGGTGTACACTTCCGGAATTTGGGAAAAATACTGCTGCCGATAGCGCTCGGGGTCACGAAAAATCGTGCTCAACATCCCCGGCCAAGGCCGCTTGATAACCAACAGCCCGCCCTGGTTGACGTCCACCGCTTGTCCGTCCCGATTGACTACTTCCGCGATCACGCCAGGCAGTGGCTTGGTCGCCGAACCGGGCTTGGTAGGAGTCGCCCCCGGCATCGGACTAATCAAAATGCCGCCGGTTTCGGTCTGCCACCAGGTATCGACGATCGGGCAGCGCCCACCACCCACCACTTCGTGGTACCACATCCAGGCCTCCGGGTTGATGGGCTCGCCCACCGAACCGAGCAGCCGCAGGCTGGAGAGGTCGTGCTTGCGTACCCATTCGTCGCCCCACTTGACGAAGGTTCGAATCGCGGTGGGCGCGGTATAAAAGGTGTTGACCCGATACTTCTCGATTATTTGCCAGAACCGATCGTTGGCTGGGGCGTTGGGCGCCCCCTCGTACATCAGAGTCGTGCCCCCCGCCGCCAGCGGTCCATAAACCACATAGCTGTGGCCGGTGACCCAGCCCACATCGGCGGTACACCAGAACAGATCTTCGTCGCGCAGGTCGAAGACCCAGCGCATCGTCTTCAGCACGTGCAGCAGATAGCCGGCACTGGAATGGACCACCCCCTTGGGTTTGCCGGTGGTGCCCGAGGTGTACAGGGTGAAGAGTGGATGGTCGGAATCCACCGCCACCGGCTCGCATTGCGCGCTCTGCCCAGCCATCACGTCATCCCACCACAGGTCGCGTCCAGCTTGCATCTCAATGGCTTGGCCCGTGCGCCGCACCACCACGCAATGGCGCACCGAGGGAGTCTGAGGCAGAGCCTCGTCGGCGTTGCGCTTGAGTTCCACAATCTGACCCCGACGCCAGCCGCCATCGGCCGTGATGCAGACCACCGCCTCGGCATCGTTGATTCGGTCGCGCAGGGCGTCGGCAGAAAAGCCGCCGAAGACCACTGAATGGATCGCACCGATGCGTGCACAGGCCAGCATCACGATCGCCGCTTCGGGCACCATCGGCAGATAGATCGCCACCCGATCCCCGGCCTTGACGCCAAGGCTTTTCAGCCCATTGGCGGCGCGCGCCACTTCCTGGGCCAGCAGCTGGTAGGTCAACACCCGGCTGTCGCCGGGCTCCCCCTCCCAGATGATGGCCGCCTTGTTACGGCGCGGACCGTCCAGGTGGCGGTCCAGGCAGTTGTAGGCGACGTTGAGCTGACCGCCCACAAACCACCGGGCGAATGGAAACTTCCACTCCAGAACCTGCTTGAAGGGAGTAAACCAGCTAAGCTCACGGGCCTGCTCGGCCCAAAAGCCATCGGGATCGACCTCAGCGCGTCGATATAGAGCGTCATATTCGGCCAGGGTCTTGATCTGCGCGCGGCTGCTGAAGGAAGGCGGAGGAGGAAATATTCTACTTTCACTCAACAGGCTTTCGATATCGCTTGTTCCAGTGCTGGCCATGGCCTAACTCCTGACTCGCGGCTCGCGAGCCTTTAAGCTCAGATATAAGGTCGCTCCGTCTCCAGATTCGCGCCGATTGGAATGCAGACCCCGCAAGCGCTCCAGCAGCTCAGGTTCGATGGAGGGGGAAAAGAAGGCCGCCAGCTCCACCGCCCGCGCCGCCCAGCGCAACACGATCCTGCCTTCCAGTCCAGCGAAATCATCGAAGAACCAAGCGCAACTGGTGAAGGCCGCCTGCGCCGCTCGTTGCATCTCGAACAGGGCTTGCAGGCGGGCCCGCGCGGCTTCCTCGCCAACTTTGTAGCGAATAAAGAATTGCTCGGCCAGAGCAGGGGACGGATCCAGCGCCAAGCCGATAGATTCGAGCAGCGCCGCACGCGGATCGGCCAACACGCTTGCCGCCTCGCGCGCGTATACCGTGTCCACCTGCGTTTTGACAAACTCCATCGCCTCTCGCAGCGGCGCCCGCCAGCTTTGCGAGGTGCCCTCGCTCAAACGACAGCCGCAATCCGAGCGCCAGCGCTCCACACCGTGCGCGCAGCTCCAAGAAGTCACCCCTTCCAGGGTGAAATTACCGGCCGGGGCGACGCGCTGCAGCACTTCGGCGCAGTTGGTAATGCTCAAATCCGGCTCGCGCGCCAGCCGATCGAACGCCCGTGCCAACTCGGCCGCCCCGTGGCGCTTATGATGGCCGAAGGTCTCGCCATCGGTGGCGATGAGCAGGGTCGCGCCAGGCGCCAGTCCCCGCGCCCGCGCGATAATCGCGTCGGCCCAACGCTCGCCGTCGACGAGTGCGTCACCAAAGGCAACCTGACTGCTCAGCTCGCGGTCGTAGCGAAATACCGCCAAGCTTAGATCGTCGCTACGCCATACGAAGGGCCCCGCACCAGCACTCTCGTCGGCCGTGGCGGCTTGGAATCGCCCCTGCCACGGCGCCAAAATCACGAACTTGATCCCGGCTCGTGCCACCGCCGCCAGTGTCGCCGGGTCGGCGGCACATTCGGGCAGCCAGATTCCTACCGGTAGGCGCTTGAAGCGAAAGCGAAAATCTTCGATCCCCCACGCGATCTGAAGCTCTTTATCGGCGTCGAGGAGCAGCGGCAGGATGGAATGGTTGTACGACTGCGCCAGGGTGTTGCCCTGACCCCCTAGTCGCTGCGCGCTGAGCGCGTCGGCGCGCACGATCGCGCCGTAGGCCTGTTTGCCGTGGCGTTGCATCCAACCCATCAGGGTGGGCCCGAAATCGCAGCTCAGATGTTCATAGTTGTTGCGGAGATGAATGACCGAGCCAGCACTTACTGGGGCATGAGCATTGGCCCCATAGCATTCACTGGTAATCCGCTCATTCCAATTGGAAAAGGGCGCCGCGCTGGGCTCGGGCGCGATCAGCCCGGTCCAGGGACTCTCGCGGGGTGGTTGATAGAAATGGCCGTGTATTACGATACTGCGCTGTGCTTCCGACATACCATCCAATCCGAATCCCGGGATGCCACATAAAGCTTTACTTTAGCATGCAAGCTCCCTAACCACCCGCCCGCATATCCACCGGCTCTTCGACCCGATCCCAACCCTTGGCCGGCCTCACTCCAACCACCAGCAGACCGGTGGCGAAAACCAGGACGATGGCCAATTCGAAGGGACGGACGTAACTGCCAGTCAGGTCGAACAGGATACCCGAGAGCAGCGGTCCCAGTGAATGGGCCACGGCGCCCACCAATAGCACGATACCGCTGAAGGTACCCAGGCGGCGCAGTCCCAGAGTTTCCGCGATCAAAATGGGCAACAGCGTATTGATCGAGGTAGCGGTCGTACCCCAGCACAGGATGAACAACAGCACCATCGGCGTCCGATAGCCGAGATGGGCACTGCCCAGCAGAGCGGCGATACCGGCGGCCAGCACCACCATCGAAACGCTCAGAACTTGGCGCGCACTCAGCCGATCGGCCAATATTCCCAGCAACACCACGCCTACGCCGCTCATCAGGGTTTGCGCGCTAAAAATTGCGGCCGCTTGCCCGGGGGCAAACCCCGCCCCGATCAGATAAGTCACGATATGGAGAAAGACCTCGCCGAACCCGATCGCGAAGGTGAACTGCACCGCGAGCAAAAGCCAGAAGGCCGGCCGGCGCAGCCCTTCGCCGACCTCCAAGCCGGGCTGCAGGGCCATTTCCTGAGAGGCGGTCAATGCAGCCGGCGCCGGTGGCCGAGTCCGGATCAGCGCGGCCGAAAGTGGTATGCCGATCAGCATTGGCGGCAGTGCCAACACGCGCAGCGCGATACGCCAGCCGCCGGCGGCGATAAGCGCGGTCACCACCGGAGCAACGGCGGCCAGTCCCAGGGTAAAGCCGAAAATGGCCACTCCACTGCCCGCTCCGCGCCGGTGGCCGAACCAATTCACCGCCACTACCATCGCCGGCACCATCCCTGACATCGCCATTCCCAGGCCAAAGGCGCTGTAAAGAGCGAACATCGCGACCCAGCTATGAGCGTAGCTCAGGCCCAGGTATGAAGAGCCTAAAATGGCAAACCCGGTCGCCATCACCCAGTTCGCCCCGGCGTAGTCGATGAGCCACCCGACCACCGGACCGAGTAGCCCGCCCACAAACGTGCTGGCGAAGATCAGGCTGGACACCTGCGCACGATCCCAACGGAACTCCCGAATCAGCGCTGGCATGATAATCCCGATCGCGCCCAGGCCCGGCCCGGTGGCAAGCATCAGCAGGACAAACAAGCTGAGCAGGATGGTCCACTGACGTCCCTTGAGTTCGAGAATCGACACCGATTTTGCCCCCGACGTGTCCCAGCCCCCAGCCGCGCTGCCGGTACGGTCAAGCTACGCCCGGTTTCGATAGCATAAGAGGAGCGAAAGCGACAGGCGAATCTACTTTAGAGTTCTATTCATCGCGGCCAGCGCCCGGCGGGCGCGCGCCGCCACGGCGGGATCGGCCGCCTTTGCGGCACGATGATAATATTCTATCGCCAGTGCGCGCTTTCCGCTCGCACCCGCCGCTTGCGCTGCTTTAAGCAGAGCCGAGGCGCTCGTGGGGCAAGCGGTCAAGGCGTCTTGGAAATACCCCAGGGCACCGTTGAAATTGCCCGCCGCCA
Organism: Candidatus Binataceae bacterium; assembly: GCA_035294265.1. Lineage (NCBI taxonomy): Bacteria > Candidatus Binatota > Binatia (SeqCode) > Binatales (SeqCode) > Binataceae (SeqCode) > Binataceae bacterium (SeqCode). The sequence goes on along the minus strand of DATGLK010000053.1, from coordinate 20,698 downwards.
TCTGCTCGTCGCCATGACGCTGGGCCAAGTGCAGAACTTCGTGGTCGCAGGCGGGTGGCGGCAAGATAGGAGGCGGATGGCTTTGCGCTTGCAAGGCAGCAATCTGAGCTTCCTGATGCTTGATCTCCTCGCCCTGAAGCTGGATCTGGCGCTGCAGCTCCTGGGTCGACGCATTATTTGCTGCGCATCCCAGCAAACCCACCAGCCCGACCAAAGGCACCCACCGACCGCAGCGACTATAACGCATGCCAGAAGCCATGATCAGCGCGCCGCGGGGCGCTCCACCGTGATTCCGGTGAATCCGGTTGCCGACCGTCCGTCATCGGTCACGATCGTCAGCGAGGCCACATAGCTGCCGGGCTTCGTATAGGTCTTGAGCGTCACTTCCGGGGGCGTGGTCGCCTGGGTGCCGTCGCCAAAATCCCAGCGGTAAGATGCGATTTGCCCGCCTTCGGGATCGTCGATCGCGGGGAAAAAGCCGACCGTCAGCGGCGCCATTCCGATGGTGGGAAAGGCGTTGACCGCCACTGACGGCATCTCGGGCAAGGACATGGCAGTCGGCGCCGGTCCGTTATCCTGCGCCGCCGCTGCCCCAGCCAGCGCCATTACCAGCATAATCGCACCCGCTACTCTGATTGCGCCACCCCAGTAGCACCCTGTCGCAGTTCTCCGAGCTTCCATCTGAATCGGATTATAAACAGAGGCTGAGTGCCATAATATCGCTAGGCCAAAACCCACACCCAGTCTCGCTGCTGCTTCCCCATCGCAAATATGCTCGACGTGAGCGTGGCCGCCATCCGCAACGCTAAAATAATATGACATCGCAATCAGGAGGGCGCACCTACAACTCTTGAAGCCCGCAGAAGCGGCTGCTGGGCTTGCTGTTCGCGCCCGCGGCGAACGCCCAGCGAGCATTCGTGCAAGCCTTCGCGAGAAAGTAGGTCGCCTGGCAAGAACTACAAGTTTCCGCTGGGGCGCGGTCATCCACCACGCGCGATGCTGTTTCGAGGGCGTGGGTGGTCTAAGATCGCGCCATGGCGCTGGAACCAGGTCCCTCAATCGCTGCTGCTTTCCCCGAAAACCGTTACATCACCCTCAATGGTCTGCGCCTGCATTATGCCGATTGGGGCGGCGACGACGCGCTGGGCACCTTTGTACTACTCCATGGTGGCGCCGCCAACACCCATTGGTGGGATGCGGTGGCACCGGCACTGACCGGCCAGGGACGGGTTTTGGCGCTGGACTTTCGCGGTCATGGGGAAAGCCAATGGGCCGCGCCGGATAGTTACGGACCCAAGGGCTATGTGGCCGATACCGAGGCTTTTCTCAGCCAGCTAAAAGTTCCGGTGGTTCTAGTCGGCCATTCGATGGGCGGAATGGTCGCGCTCTGGGTAGCGACGCGGAAGCTGATTGGGCTGGAGATGCTGGTGCTGGCCGACTCCCCGGGAATTCCCCCTTCCCTGCTGCGGCGCCTGCGCTGGCTGCGTCGGCAGCGCCGGGCCCAGACCGGTGGCAGGCCCGAACTCCCCTCGGCCGAAGCGGTCGTGCGTCGCTTTCATTTGATTCCCACCGCCACCACCGCCAGCGCCGAAACTCTGGCACGCCTGGCTCTGGCCAGCGCCGAAGAGCTGCCCAACGGCCATTGGGCTTTCCGCTTCGATCCGCAGACCCGAGCCTGGCGCCGGCGCGGCGGGCACCTCCCCGCTCCCGATCCGCGCGCAGTGCAGATTCCCACCCTGATTTTGCGCGGCGCCGGCAGCACCATCGTCTCTCCCCGGCTGGCGCGCTGGCTGCATCGAAAGATCGCTGGCTCCGAGTTGCGCGAGCTGCCCCACACCTTCCATCACATTACTCTGGACGATCCCGCCGCCACCGCCAAGGCCATAAGCGATTTCGTCCGCCGCCATCGCGCGCCCTACACGCAGGCTCAGGCGCGCGTCATGTAATCGGTCAGATCGAGACTCCAGGCTTGGCCATCGGACAGGATCACGGACTTGGTGGTATGGGTAACCGCGACCTGGGCGATATTGAGTTCGCGGGGCAGCACATAGCACAGATCGGTGCCATGCAGCGACACAATCCTGGTGCGCTCATCCACTCGCTTCTCCGAGCCCATCTGATAGGGGTTGATATGATAGGAGTAGCCGTGCATGCGGACCACTCCTTCCTCGCAATCCTCCACCACGCCGACAAAGAACCGGGTCAGGTCGTCGCGGAATAGCTTGCGATCGATAATCAGAAGCCGGTCGTTGGGGTGAACGGTTGCCATGACAATACCTTCACATCGCCAGTGTGGCACAATCAAGCCTCGCGCTTAACTCGCCGCGATTCCTTTTTTTGGTAAAGAGCTTGTCCCGATTGCGATCGCTTCTTTCCTATTTGTTTGAGTCGTTCACTGCTTTCGCCTATGCCAGCCTTTCCTAGTCGGCGTTCTGACGATAAACTTGGCAGGATTGATTGTCACGTTTTTAATTCAAATAAGTGCTTAGTTTAGAAGAACTCACCAAACATTACGGCGATCGCAAGATTTTCGATCGCGTGAGCTGGGCAATGGGCGATGACAGCCGGGTTGGCCTGGTCGGGCTCAACGGCGCCGGTAAGAGCACGCTGCTCAAGATTATCGCCGGCCTGATAGCACCGGACGGCGGCCGGGTCAGCAGGCCGCAACGAGCCCGGGTGGGCTACCTGGCCCAGGACACGCCCGAGATGGGCGGCCGTCCGCTGTTGGTGGAAACGCTTTCCGCCTTGAACGAAATCGACGCACTGAACCGTCGCCGCCAAGAGTTGGAAGTGATCCTGGCCCAGCCCCAGCACCCGGACCACGACGCCGCTCTGGCCGAGTTGGGCGAAGTCCTGACCGAACTGGAGCGCCACGATTTCTACACCGCGCAAAGCCGTGCCGAATCCCTTCTGTTTGGCCTCGGCTTCACTGCCAGCGATCTGAGTCGTGATGTGGCCGAGTTTTCCGGCGGCATTCGGATGCGGATCGGATTGGCCAAGCTCCTGCTGCAACGGCCCGAGTTCCTGATGCTCGATGAGCCCACCAACCATCTGGACCTGGAAGCCCGCAACTGGCTGGAAGAGTTCCTGCTCAGTTACCCCGGTGGCATGATTGTGGTCTCGCACGACCGCTATTTCCTAGACCGGGTTACCCAGCGCACCGTCGAGGTCGGTCGCGGCCGACTGACCGAATATCAGGGTGGCTATTCGCTCTACTTACGCCAACGCGACGAGCGCTTCGCCCTGGAGATGGCGGCGTACGAAAAGCAGCGCGAAGAGATCGAGCATATCGAGGCGTTTGTCAGCCGCTTCCGCGCCCAGGCCTCCAAGGCCAAGCTGGTTCAAAGCCGGGTCAAACAGCTCGAAAAGATCGAGCGGCTGGAGCCGCCGCTGGGCGCCGATCGGCCGCCTGCGATTCGTTTCCCGCAAGCCCCGCGCAGCGGCCGGATGGTGTTGGAGTTGAGCGGCGCGGGTAAACGCTACGGCGAGCTGCTGGTCTATGAGGGTATCGACTTGGCGATCGAACGCGGCGGTAGGATCGCCCTGGTCGGTCCTAATGGTGCGGGCAAATCCACCCTGATGAAGCTGCTGGCGGGAGTCGAGCCGCTCAGCGCGGGCCGGCGCACGGTGGGCCACAATGTTCTGATCGGCTATTTCGCTCAGGACTTGAGTGACAGTCTGGATGGACAAAAGACTGTGCTTGATGAATTGAGCGACAGTGCTCGCCATCTGAGCCAGCTTGCGGTTCGCAATTTGCTGGCCGCGATGCTCTTTTCCGGTGACGACGTACTCAAACGCACCGGTGTGTTATCCGGCGGCGAAAAAGGCCGTCTGGCCTTAGCCAAAGTCCTAGCTCAGCCGACCAATTGCCTCCTGTTGGACGAACCCACCAACAACCTGGACATCGTAGCCAAGGACAGCCTGCTCGAAGCCCTGCAGAGCTATCCCGGAACGGTGGTAATCGTCAGCCATGATCGCTACATCCTCAACCAACTGGTGGAAGAGGTAATCGAGGTCGGGCAAGGGCGCGCCCTGCGCTATTTAGGCAATTACGACGACTACTTGGTCAAAAAGGAACAAATGGCGGCCGGCACGGTCGCGCCCACCCTAGGTTCAGCCGCGCGCTCCGCCGCCACCTCGGTATCAGCCAACGGCGACCATAACGGCAAGGGCGCGGTTAAGCGGGAGCCGATCGATCGCGAGGCCCAACGCAAGCAGCAGCGGGTGGCACGCGCGCGCCGCGATCTGGAAGCAGCGATCGAATCGAAGGAGGCACGCCGGGCGCAACTGGCGAGCGAAATGGCAGATCCCAATTTCTATCTGACCCGCAAGGATGCCCACGATTTGATCGGCGATTACGAAACCTTGGGACGCGAAATCGACCAGCTCTACAACGATCTGGTCAAGCTTGACGCCAACCCTTAAGACCACCTCTTACAAAGGGCTTCAGAAGCCAACCTCGCCCGTGGTTGGTGAGAACCAACAAGCACGCGGAGCGGCGCCTGTGACCGCCGCGTTCCGCCCAATTAGTTTCGCTTCAAGACTGGAAGTTAGCCCGATGGTAATCCTGCAGCGCGGTCACGCTGTGCGCCCGCTCTCGCAGCGCACTTAGCGCACTCACCGCCGCCTTGGCCCCGGCCATAGTGGTGAAATAAGGCAGGCGCGCCTCCAGCGCCGTGCGCCGAATCGAAAAGGAATCCTGGCGCGTGGCTGGCTCGGGCGTGTTGATGACCATCACGATCTGTCCCTCGCGCATCAGATCGACTACGTGGGGACTGCCCTCGGCGACTTTGTTCACCCGCGCGCAGGCCACTCCCATGCGATTGATAAAGGCCGCCGTACCGCGGGTGGCGATAAGCTCAAAGCCGCGCGCGGTCAGACCGCGCACGATTGGTTCGAGCTCCGCCTTGTCACCGTCGCGCACCGAGATGAAAACGTTGCCTGCCAATGGCAAATCGGTGCCAGCCGCCAGCTCGGCCTTAGCAAAGGCCATCGCGAAATCGGGCGCGATTCCCATCACCTCGCCGGTGGATTTCATCTCCGGTCCCAGCATCGTATCGACACCAGCGAAGCGCACGAAGGGGAAAACCGATTCCTTGACCGAGACGTGACGCGGCGTGATCTCCTGGGTGAAGCCCAACTCGGGCAGGGTGCGTCCAGCCATTACGCGCGCCGCCAGCTTGGCCAGCGGGACACCAATCGCCTTGCTGACAAAAGGAATAGTGCGCGAGGCGCGTGGGTTAACTTCGAGCACATAGATGTCGCCGCGATAGTAGGCGTATTGCACGTTCATCAAACCGCGTACGCCTAGCTCGCGCGCCATCAGCTTGGTTTGCCGAATCAATTCGGCCTGCACCGCCTGAGACAGGCTGCGCGGGGGCAAAGAGCAGGCGCTGTCGCCGGAGTGTACGCCGGCGTACTCGATATGCTCCATGATGCCAGCGACCACCACGGTCTCGCCGTCGGAAATCGCATCGACGTCGATTTCGGTGGCATTGTCCAGATACTGGTCGATCAGCAGCGGACGCCCCTCGGACGCTGCCAGCGCGTAGCCGGCAAAGGCGCTCAGCGACTGCTCGTCATGCGCTATCTCCATCGCCCGCCCCCCTAGCACATACGAGGGACGTACCAGGACCGGATAGCCGATTTCGCGAGCTGAAGCGGCCGCCTCCTCCAGATTGCGGGCCATCGCGCCGCGCGGCTGCTGGAGCCCAAGCCGCGCGACCATTGCGTTGAAACGCTGACGATCCTCGGCCCGATCGATAGCGTCTGGCGGCGTCCCCAGAATCGGCACCCCGGCGCGCGCCAGCGCCGTCGCCAGCTTCAATGGAGTCTGGCCGCCGAATTGCACAATCACGCCGATCGGTTGCTCGCGCCGCGCGATCGCCAGCACGTCTTCAAACACCAGCGGCTCGAAATATAATCGGTCGGAGGTGTCGTAATCGGTGGAGACGGTCTCGGGATTGCAATTGACCATGATGGTCTCGAAACCATCTTGCTTGAGGGCAAAGGCTGCGTGCACGCAGCAATAGTCGAACTCCAATCCCTGCCCAATCCGGTTGGGACCCGCTCCCAAGATGATCACTTTACGACGCGCGCTGGCCGGGGCCTCGTCCTCGCCGTCATAGGACGAATAAAGATAGGGAGTGAAAGCTTCGAATTCCGCGCCGCAAGTATCGACTGTCTTGTATACCGGCACGATTTCGCTCGCCTCGCGGCAGCTCGCGACCTCAGCCTCGCTCAAGCCGCGTAAATCGGCGATGCGGCGGTCGGCAAAACCCAGACTCTTGACCTCGCGCAGCAGCGCGCTGTCCAGCTCAGGCGCCGAGCGCAGCCGCTCCTCGGCGCGCACGATTCGCTCGATCGCCTCAATGAACCAGGGATCGATCAGGCTCAAACTTGCGACTTGCGCCACGCTCATTCCCAGGCGCAGACCGTCGGCCAGATAGTATAGGCGCTGGCTGTTGGGATTGCTCAGACGGCTTTCCACCTCGGCCATCGCCTGCTCGCGCGTCATCCCGCCAACCCGGCTCTCCAAGCCGTAGGAATTGGTTTCCAGCGAGCGCAGCGCCTTGTGCAGCGATTCGGCGAAGGTCCGTCCCATCGCCATTACCTCGCCCACCGATTTCATCTGCGGTCCCAACTCGTCGAGGGAGCCAGGAAACTTCTCAAAGGTAAAGCGCGGAATCTTGGTCACGACGTAGTCGATGGTAGGCTCGAAGCAGGCCGGGGTCTGACGCGTGATGTCGTTGGCAATTTCGTCAAGGCGATAGCCCACCGCCAGGCGCGCGGCGATTTTGGCGATCGGAAAGCCCGTCGCCTTAGAGGCCAGTGCCGAACTGCGCGAGACCCGTGGATTCATCTCGATAACGACCATCCGGCCACTGCGTGGATCGATCGCGAACTGGATATTGGAGCCGCCCGTATCAACCCCGATCTCGCGGATAATGCGCAGGGCGGCGTCGCGCATGATCTGATATTCCTTGTCAGTCAGGGTCTGGGCGGGAGCCACCGTGATCGAATCCCCCGTATGCACCCCCATCGGATCGAGGTTCTCGATCGAGCATACGATGACCACGTTGTCGGCCTGGTCGCGCATCACCTCCAGCTCGAATTCCTTCCACCCTTCCACCGATTCTTCCAGCAGCACTTCGTGGCTGGGTGAGGCGGCCAATCCCCAAGCCACCTTGGCCCGCAAGTCGGTTTCATCGCGCGCAATAGATCCGCCGGTGCCACCCAAAGTGCGCGAGGGGCGGATGATAAGCGGCAAGCCCAACCGCGCACGGGCTGATTCAGCTTCGGCCACGCTATGGACCGCAGCCGATTGGGGCACTTCAAGCCCAATTCGCACCATCGCCTGCTTGAACAGATCGCGGTCTTCGGCCTTCTTGATCGCCGCGATACTGGCGCCGATCAGCTCCACCCCATGACGCTCCAGCACTCCAGCCTCGGCCAACTCCAGGGTCAAGTTGAGCGCAGTCTGTCCACCCAAGGTGGGTAGCAATGCATCGGGCCGCTCGCGGGCGATGATCTGCTCCACGCTGGTCACGGTCATCGGCTCGATATAGGTACGATCGGCGAATTCCGGATCGGTCATGATGGTGGCCGGATTGGAGTTGAGCAGAATCAGGCGCAATCCTTCTTCGCGCAAGGCCTTGAGGGCCTGGGTTCCGGAGTAGTCAAATTCACAGGCTTGGCCGATTACGATCGGACCAGAGCCGATGAGTAGTAGCGATTTCAAATCTTTACGTCGTGGCACGAGCGGCTAGCGCTTCTCCCCTTCCATTTCCATCACCCGTTCCAAAGCCGCCGCACCGTGGCGCGTGAAGGCCTCGACTAGCCGGCGGAAGCGTACGAACAAGTAGGCGGCATCATGCGGGCCGGGCGAGGCCTCGGGATGATACTGGACCGAAAAGCAGGGCAGCCCCTGGCCATGCAGCCCCTCGACCGTGTGGTCGTTGAGATTGACATGCGAAATCGCGGCGCGCCCCGCCAGCGAATCGCCATCCAAGGCGAAACCGTGATTCTGAGCCGTGATCTCCACCCGACCGCTGGCCAGATCCTTTACCGGATGGTTGGCGCCATGATGGCCAAAACCCAGCTTGTAAGTGCGACCGCCCAAAGCTAGTCCCAGGATCTGATGGCCTAGGCAGATACCGAAGATCGGTCGCTTACCCAACAAGTCGGCCACCGCCTGACGGGCATAAGGGACCGCCGCCGGGTCGGCCGGGCCGTTGGATAGGAAGATTCCATCGGGATTGTGGGCCATGATCTGGGCCGCGCTGCTGTGCGCAGGCAGCACCCTGACCCGGAAGCCGGTCTCGACCAAGCATCGCAGGATGTTGCGCTTAATCCCATAATCGAGCGCGACTACCAGCGGAGCGTCGGACTTCGCTTGCGCCTGTCGATAGCCGCCATTCAGTGCCCAGTGGCCCTCGCTCCAGTCGTAGGCCGCTTGACAGGTCACTTCCTTGACCAGATCGCGCCCGACCAACCCGGGCGAAGCCTGAGCCTTGCGCACCAGGCTTTGCGGATCGAGATCCCGGCTGGAAATTATCCCTTCCTGTGCGCCGTGGGTGCGCAGATGGCGCACCAGGGCACGGGTGTCGATACCCTCGATCCCCACCACCGCGGCCTGCCGCAGGTATTCATCCAGCGGCATCTGCGCCCGCCAGTTGGAAGGGACCGGCCAGTGCTCCTTGACGATAAAGCCGTCGACGAAGATGCGCGAGGACTCCGCATCTTCCGGGTTGATACCCACGTTGCCGATCTCGGGATAGGTCATGCAGACCAACTGTCCCTTGTACGACGGATCGGTCAGCACTTCCTGGTAACCGGTCATCGCAGTGTTGAACACGACCTCGCCGCAGCTCTCGCCAATCGCGCCGAAGGCAAAGCCGTGAAAGACTCGGCCGTCGGCCAGGGCCAGCAGCGCTGGCTGCTTCGAACTCACGCCGCCTCCGTAAACGCGCGTTTCCAGTTTTTCCGCCGTGGAAAAGAACCCGCGACACAATGCTGGTAGCGCGCACGTGGCGGAGCCCAAAGTCGCGAAAAACCCCGACCACCCTGTACAGACACTCTTTTCACACCTCCGGTCCAGGCGGCATCACCGCTTGATAAACTATCTTGCCGCCTACGATTGTCATCCGCGCCCGCCCCTTGAGCTGGCGCCCCTCGAAGGGGGTGTTGCGGCTAAGCGAGCGGAATTCACTGGCTCGCACCTGCCATCGCAGGCCGGGGTCAATCACCGTCAGATCGGCGGGCCCGCCTTCGAAAAGCGCGCCGGCGTCGTCCAGGCGCAGCAAACGGGCCGGACTAAGAGCCATCATTTCAACCAAGCGCAGCGGGCTAATCAACCCGTCAGCGACCAATTCCAGCGCCAATCCGAGCGCCGTCTCCAACCCCACCACGCCGTTAGCGGCGGCGGTAAAGGCGGCCGCCTGCTCTGAATTGAGCCGCTGCGGCACCCCGTGAAAGCACCCCGCCAGTACTTCGCCCCCTTTGGAAGCGCGATCGTGGGGCGCATGATCGGTTGCAATCATATCAATGGTGCCGTCGGCGATGGCGGCGCGAATGGCAGCCACCTCTGCGCTGGCGCGCAGCGGTGGGTTCATCTTGGCGTCAGGACCCCACTTTAATACCGCCTGGTCCGACAGGCTGAAGTGATGCGGCGTAACCTCGCAGGTGACCTTGGCGCCGCGCGCCCGCGCGGCCCGAATCAAATCGAGGGTGGCAGCGCTGGAGACATGGGCCAGATGCACCGGGCAGCCCGCGCCCAGGGCGATCGCCAAGTCACGTCGCACTCGCTCGCTCTCCGCCGCGGTGGGAATGCCACCCACGCCCAGGTCGCGGGCAACCGCCCCCTGGTTGATCGCGCCCGCGCGGCTGAGTTCTCGTTCCTCTTCGTGCAGGGACAGGGTCAGGCCTAGGGCGCTGACCTCGTTGAGCGCGCGCACAAGCAAGGCCTGATCGTCCACCGGCATCCCGTCATCGGAAAACAATCGCACTCCAGCCTCGGCCAGGGCCCGGTAATCGCAAGTTTCACGTCCGCGCAGTCCCACGCTTACCGCCCCCACCGGATACAGGCTCGAAGCGCCAACCTCGGCCGCCCGCTCCAGCATGTAACGGGTGATCGCCGGCGTGTCGTTGACCGGCTCCGTGTTGGCCATCGCAGCCACCCCGGTAAAACCACCGGCCGCTGCCGCCCGCAGCCCGCTTGCAATCGTCTCCTTAAGAGGAAAACCGGGATCGCGGAGATGGACATGTACGTCGATGAGTCCTGGTACGATCCAACAGCCGTCGGTCCGAATGACCTCAAGCTGGGGCGGTAATTCGAAACTGCCGGCAGGCGCAATCGCCTCGACGGTGCCGCCCACGATAAGCACTTCGCGTGGCGCTTGAAGCTTGGAGGCGGGATCGAGAACGATCCCGCCGCTGAGTAGAAGATTGCTCACGCCGACTCCTGGGGCAGCGCCTCGAGCATCGAATAGATCATGGCGCGGTCGGGCGACTTGCTTTCGCCTGGCACCTCGCTCAGTCGCACCGAGACTCGTTCGTTGCGTGCGGTGGGCAGGTTGCGACCGACGTAGTTGGGACGGATGGGCAGCTCGCGATGGCCGCGATCGATTAAGACTGCCAACTTCATCGCCGCCGGCCGGCCCTGCTTCCACAGCCGCTCCATCGCCCGCTGCACCGTCCAGCCGCTGTTAATGACGTCGTCGACCAGAACGATGATGCGACCCTCAACCGCGCCACTCTGAGCGCCGAGGTCGATTAGCGCGTCCTCTCCGCGGTAAACGTCGAGCGCAAGGCAGGGCGGACCAACTCCCGTCTGCGTTTCGATAAGCTTGCGCAGGCGCAGTGCGATCAGCGCACCGTGGCTTACCACGCCCACCAGCGTGACCAGTGCCAGGTCGGGCAAGTCCCGCACCAGTTGCGCCGCCATGGCTTCGATCGCGCGGCCGATCTCGGCGGCGTTCATCACCTCGCGCTGCGGCCCGCGCCGATAGGGCTCGTAGCCCTGCTCCTCAGCCTGCTTGACGCTGTCGAAGACTACCAGCGAACGTTCAGCAAGCCATTGGCGGACGTAGCCGAGCAAGCCGGCATCGTAGCGATAATAGCGGCGAGTGGTGGCATGCCCCACATATTCCAGGGACAACTCGCGCTCACAGAATTCGCAGCGCAACCTCAAAGCGCGACCGCTGCCGTCGAGAACCAAATTGAAGCGCGCGCGCAGGTAGCGCGACTCCTGCCGCGAGATACACTTGGGATTGGCACATGTCGGCGCGCTCTCGGACGCCAGCCGCAGGTCCGAGGGACTGGGAGCACGTGCCGGGCGGTGGCCGGCACTCTCCAGGATCCAAGCAATCAACGCCATGCGGACCGGGACCCCCGCCGCGGCCTGTTCAAAATAAATGGCGCGTGGATCGCTGTCCAGTTCGTAGGCCAGCTCGTCGGTGCGCGGCAGCGGATGCATCACCACCGCCTGCTGGGTGCGAACTGTGCGCAGTGCGCGGGCATCCAAGCGCACCGAATGGCCGGCTTCGTCCAGGCTTTCGGGATGGCGCTCGCGCTGGGAGCGGGTCATATAGAAGGCGTCCAGAGCAGCCGGCTGTGGAGCGCCGGCGTGTACCGCCAGCGGCACCTCGCCTGTGAACAGCGCCATCTGATGGGGCGCGCTGGGAGTCAGGTAAAGCGCGTCCAAACCGCCGGCGACGCTCTTGAGTTCGTTCATGGTGACGGTGGAAAAGCTATAGTTGCGCTCGGTCGCCAGTCGCGCCAAAACCTGCTCAGGCACTTCCATCCCGCGATTGGGCACCGCCAGTACGTTGGCGCCGAAGCGGGCCAGCGCGTAGATGAGCGAATGGACCGTGCGGCCGAACTTCAGATCGCCGCAGATCGCCACCGTCAAGCCACGCAAATTCCCCTTTTTTTTGCGCAAAACGTACAAATCGCACAGGGTCTGGGTGGGATGCTCGCGGCTCCCGTCGCCCGCGTTGATGAGCGGGCAGCGGGCATATTCGGCCGCCACTCGCGCCGCGCCGTCACAAGGATGGCGTACCACTAACAGGTCGGCATAGGCGCTGACCACGCGCGCGGTATCGGCCAGACTCTCGCCCTTGGCCGCTGAACTGGCGTCCATGTCCGGCGAGCTGATCACCTCACCCCCCAGACGATACATCGCCGACTCGAAGCTCAGCCGGGTACGGGTGGAAGGTTCGTAAAACAGCGTGGCCATGATCAGGCCGTCGGCCCGATGCAGACGCGTGCCAGCCTCTAAATCGGCGGAAAACTCGTCGGCCAGCGCGAAGATGCGCTCGATTTCGGCCAGCGACAGGTCATCGATGGAAACCACGTCGTATTTGGGTAGTCGCGCCATCGCGAGCATCACCCAGCCGGCCGGCCCGGGTCCACCGCAGCACCTAACAGCACGGCGTCAGTGCCGTCGATTTCCGCCAATCGCACGTAAACTCGCTGCTCGCGCGGCACGGAGACGTTCTTGCCTACATAGTCGGCGCGGATGGGCAACTGGCGCTCACCGCGATCGATTAAAACGGCCAGTTCAATCCTGGCTGGTCGCCCGGCGTCGGTCAGCGCTTGCAGCGCGGCGCGTACGGTGCGGCCGGTATAAAGCACGTCGTCCACCAGGACCACATGCTTGCCTTCCAGCGCGGGGGTTTCGCGCGCCAGCAGGCGCGGCGCCATGCCGACGTCGCGATGGTCGTCGCGGTAGAGCGAAATATCCAAAGTGCCGCGGCCGACCTCCTGTCCGGCCAGCTCGGCCAGCATCCCCTGTAGACGACTGGCCAGTACCGCACCCCGCCGCACGATCCCGACCACCACCAGTTGGGAGGGGTCGGGCTGATGCTCGTGAATTTCATGGCTCAGACGTTTGATGCTGCGGGCAACCGCGCCGGCGTCCATCAGGCTGCGGGTGGTGTCGTTCACCGCAATTCCCGAGCAAAAAAATACCCTGGGCCGTTGCTTACCCAGGGCAGACCAAACGCTCCCTTAAAACGCATTTCCGCACCTTTCTCGCCCTCGCCGGGGTCGAATTAAAAGGTTGTGTGAACCTGGCGACTGATGTGACGCTAACGTCCCAATGAGGCACAGTCAAGCACGGGCTGGGGATAACGTGGTATCTCGCGACCTCGTACGTCCTGCAACCCGGGATCGTACACGTCGAAGCTGTCTCCTTACGGCGGTGGCTTTGTTCAACCGCAGGTTTTATCCCTGAGGATGGGCGTGGCGAATCGCAACTACCCTGGAAAAGTGGATTAAAGGGAAAAGTTTTCCAGCCAAGCCGGAGTCCTGCAATGATCGAAGGGCGCCCCGCAGCGCGGAACGGGGGGCAGCGTTGGTAGCCCTCAGGACAGCCGTTGCTGGCGCAATTGGGTGACGCGTTGGACCAGCTTGGGCAGAGTCGTGGCAGTGGGTCCTGCGAGCGTGACCGCACACAGAGGTGTGACTTCGCATTTCTCCACGTTGGCTTCGATGAGGGTTCCGCCTCGCTGCCTGACTTGAAGCGCGAAGCCGGCGGCGGGATAAACCGTAGCCGAAGTGCCGGCCAGGAGCACCAGGTCCGCGCGCTCGGCTTCCAACGCACACCGCGCCAATACGTCGCGCGGTATAGGTTCACCGAAGGCCACCGTATCGCCCTTGAGCAGCCCACCGCAGGCTGGACACGCGGGCGGCAACGGGTCGAGCTGGATTTCAGCCTCGGGGAATCTGCGATTGCACTCTAGGCAGCGCGTCAGTTGATAATTACCGTGAATTTCTGCCAAGGCCTGCTGTCCGGCTCGACGATGGAGATCGTCGATATTCTGCGTGATTACAAAGCGCAACACCCCTAAACGCTCCAACTCAACCAGGGCCTGATGGCCGGGGTTGGGCTGGGCCACGACCAACCCGCGGTAGAGTTCCTCGCCGCGCCGGCGCAGCCGCTCCTCCCATCCCGCCTTGGGATCTGCCAAAAAGAGCTGGAATTGGTTCATGGGCGGTTCGCCAAAGCGCGTCCACAAGCCCCCCGGTCCGCGAAAAGGAGGAATGCCGCTTTCCACCGACAGCCCGGCCCCTGTCAGCGCGATCGGATAAACCGCTTCGACCAGCGCGCGCGCCGCTAAGTCCGTTGGATCCGGCTGCTCTGCCATCGCACCCCTACTCTTAGCCGGTTGCGAGCTTGCGTTCCATCGAATTCATGGCTACGGATACCGCTAGGCTGAAGACGCCTACATCTGCGCCGCGGACCGCCGTCCATTCGCGATCACGCGCATTTCGGCGTAGCTTCGGGCGTGGGTCAGTCTGTTGTAAGCTTGATTGAGCGGATTAATCAGCACCGCCGCACTCCAGGAGGACTATTAAACATGGATGAAAATGCCAAAAAACGCGCCTTGTTGATGATTCCATACGGCCTGTTCGTGCTGGGTGCCCGTCAGGGCGACACCCAAACGGTCTCGACTATCAATTGGGTCACCCAGGCCAGTTTCCATCCCCCGCTGGTAGTGGTGGGTATCAAAAACGATTCCAGCACGCACGCCCTGGTCAAAAATTCGGGCAAGTTCAGTTTATCCATCCTGGGCACCGGCCAGAAGGCGATCGCGGGCGCCTATTTTCGCCACGTGGAACCTAAAGACGGCAAGTTCGGCAACTATGCTTATGAAGAAGGCGAGACCGGGCTCCCAATCGTCTCCGACGCGCCCGCCGCAGTGGAATGCGAGGTAGTAGGCTTTTACGAACTGGGCGATCACAGCGTGGTTGTGGGCAAGGTGATCGCAGCCCGGGTTAAGCAGGAAATGGATGTCCTGACTCTTAAGGAAACAGGCTGGAGTTACGGCGGCTGAGGTCATGCTCAGGCAATGCTAAGCGCGTTAGCTTGCGCTTGATTTATAGCGATGACACCTGCCGGCCTCAGGATCGTTGTGGCCAGCGACTGCGCGCAACGCGCGACCTGTTACGAGCTGCGCCGGCAGGTGTTCGTCCTTGAGCAGGGCATCGATCCTAGCCTCGAACGCGATGTTCATGACGCGCAGGCACTCCATCTGCTTGCCCTGCGCGGAGAGCTGCCGGTGGGCTGTGCCCGTGCGCTGTTTTCTGCCGCACGGGTAAAATTCGGACGAATGGCGGTGGTGCGCGCCGCACGCCGTCAGGGTGTAGGGCACGCCTTGCTTTGTCGTCTGCTTCAGATCGCCCGCCAACGCGGCGCCCGTTACGCCTACCTAAACGCGCAGCTCGGGGTCGAGCGCTTTTACGCTCGCCAAGGCTTTTCTCCGATCGGGGACGTCTTTATCGAGGCCGGCATTCCCCATCGTCGTATGGAGCTGCGGCTCGATTAACCTACTGCCTTCGACGTTTCAAGCAAATTCACTGATCAAGCCGCGAATCAACTCGGCCACTGCGGCCGGCTGCTCCAGCAACACGTGGTGGTACGCGGCGGGAATTACCTGGGTCCGTACTAAGGGGTTGCTGGCCACTGCCTCGTTCAGCGCTTGGGCACTCATGAGGCGGCTGTGTTCGGCACGCACCAACAAAACAGGAACTTCGATCATGGCCACCACCTTGAGGACGTCGATGCCGTCGCGCCCCCAAAAGCTTTCGCGATCGAATTTCAAGGTGTAGCCGCCGCTGACCGGTCGCACGCTGCGAGTGGCGATTTCAGCTAGAATCGCGCCGGCCACCTGGCCCTCGTCTGGCATCAAGCGAAAGCGCGCCTGTGCGGTCGCCAGATCGGCGTAAACCACCGTGGGCAGGCTGCGCAACCGCTTCAGAAAGCGATCGCGCTGGGGCGACGAACGCAACGGTGAGTCGATCGCGACTACCGCCCGGGCAACGTCGCGATGGGTACCGGCGTACGCCAGAGCGTTGATTCCGCCCTGGCTATGCCCCACTATGATTGGCGCGCGCAATGCCAAGGCGCCCACCAGTCGATGCAAGTCGGCGACATAGTCGGCGGGCGCGTAGGCCGGTGGCGCAACCCAATCGCTATCGCCATGGCCGCGCTGATCCAGGGCCAGCAGGCGCGGGCGCGGGCCGATTTGGTCGGCCACCGCCTGCCACCACCAGCCGTTGGCCGATCCTCCGTGGAGCAGAACTATCGTAGGCGCCCCAGCCGGGTTCCACTCCAGATAATGCAGGCGGGGAGTCCCCGGAAGAAAATGTTCCAGCGGCACTCTCGACATCACTCGGACGGCTTTGAAAGCACAGGTTTTCGTGTCACGATTCGTGAGGGACAAGAATGACGGGAAAATCCATCCTGGTACAGATCCTGGCCCTGACGTTCCTGGCCGTGACCTGCGCCGCCAGCGCCCGGGCGGACGACGCCAGCCGCGCCAAAGCCCAGTCCCTGGTCAACGCCGCCATCCAGCTCACCGACAGCAACCAGGCGGTCAAGATGCTCTGGCAGGCCACCGATATCGATCCGACCGACGATCAAGCTTACATCTACCTGGGGCTTTACTATGACTCGCGCGAGGACTTCGACCACGTGGTACAGGTCTACAAGAAGTTGATCAAGTACCATCCCGATCAGATAAGCGCCTATCTCAATATCGGTGAAGCCTACATGTCTTTTCAGCCGCCGCGCTATTCGGACGCGCTACCCTATTACGAGAAGGCTTACAAACTCGACCCCCATTCTAGCTTTGCCGCGCTGCGGTTAGGTGAACTGTTGGCGCATAACGGCGATCGCGATCAGGCGATCCAATACCTCAAGCAAGCCGCCGACGCCGGCGCCACCAATCCTTCGGTCGCTACCGAAGCGACCAAGGAACTGCGCGAGATGGCCGGCAGCGACTAACCATCAATTTTTGGGGGTGGGGCCAACCCAGCCTGGGCGAGGTCGGCGGGCGTATCCAAATCCGCGGTCACACCAGCATCTGGGACATCGACATAAGCGACTCGGGCTGGGTCGCGATCGACCACCACCCGCGCACCCCTGTCCAGCGGCGCTGCCAGCAACTCTTCGAAGAGCGGGCGACCAAAAATCACCGGATGGCCCCGCTTGCCCGCGTAGCGCGCGATCACGATCGGGCGGGCCAAGCCCATGAATTCCTCGCTCATCCGCTCGAAGGTTTGCGTGGCGACCAGAGGATGGTCGATAAGATGAAGCATAATACCAACGCTGTTGGGATGGACCGCCGCCAGGGCGCACTTGAGCGAGGACAACTGGCCGGCCCGAAAATTGGGGTTGATCACTACTCGGATGCGGCGGTCGGCGGGAACAGCCGCGTGAACCAATTCGCCATAAGCCCCCACCACGACGATAAGGCGGGGCACGACGGCTAGCATCCGACGGGTCAGGTGGGAAATGAAAGTATCGCCCTCCAAGGTAAGCAGCGCCTTGGGATAACCCATGCGGCGCGATTCGCCAGCCGCCAGTAATACGCCTTCCAACGAAGCCGGCGTGCTCACGACGCGCGGGAGAGCGCCGGTTTCAAGCGGCCAAGCTTGACCCCCATCGAACTGGCATCACGAGTCCCCAGCCGGCGCTCGCGAACAATTTCGGCCATTACCGAAATGGCGATTTCTTCGGGCGTCTCCGCGCCTATGTCGAGCCCGATCGGTGCGTGGATCTGCTCCAGACGGGCGGGATTAAAGCCGTCACGCTCCAGTCGCTCCAAGGTGGCTTTGACCCGCCGGCGCGAGCCGATCATCCCCAAATAACCGGGGCCCGGCTCCTGTTTGAGAGTCTCCCGCAAGACTATCTCGTCATAGGAATGGCCGCGGGTGACCGCGACCACATAGCAATTGCGATCCAACTTGAGCGCGCCAATTGCTTTTTCGAACGAACGCACAATCACATCGGTGGCCTCAGGAAACCGCTCGAAATTGGCGAACTGAGCGCGGTCGTCGATTACCGTGACGTGAAAACCGAGCAGCGCCGCCACCCGACACAGTGCCTGACCGACGTGCCCCGCTCCCGCGATCACCAGCCGCTGCGCGCCGGGTAGCGGATCCACGAAAAGTTGCGCATGCTCCTCGCTGGTACGATAAGTCGCGGTGAGTTTTCCGTCTTGACCTATATCCAAGAGTCCGGGCAACGCGCGCCGAGTCAGATCTTCGAGTTGCCGGACCGACTCCGGCGCGATCTCGAGCGGCAGCCCAGGAGCCTCGTCAGGCGCGATTATGCTGCGCACCGGCTCTTGAGGAGCCGTGGGCTCGATCATCGTTATCAAAGCCAGCGGCTGGCTTTTGCGCACCGCCTCCGCCATCCGCTGGACCACCGGTAGATCGCGGCCAGGTTCCCAGCGATCGATGAAAACATCCATGATCCCGCCGCAAGTGCCGATCTCTTCCTGGTCGAAATCGCCCGTCAAATCGACCTCGGCCATTCGCGCCCCGCTGCCCTCTTCAAGCAGCAGGCGGGCCTTGCGAAACACTTCTGCCTCGCCGCATCCGCCGCCGATCGTCCCCACCTGACCGTCGTCGCGCACCAGCATCTTGGCCCCCACCTCGCGCGGGGTGGAACCGCGCACGTTGATCACGGTAGCTAGCGCGAACGGCTTGCCGCGCTCCAGCGAGCGCTGCGCTTCCAACCATATATTTTCAGGATTTGCCATGGACCGCACCTACCATTTGAGTCTAGCACATTTGCGCGGCGTATTGGATTGCATAGCCGGCCGGTCTAGATCCTGGCCGCATCGCCGCCGCCACGGCAACTCGATGGACGGGAGGCTGCAGCTAGGATAACTTTTTACCCGTTATCGGTGAAATCTAACTTAATGGCGCTAGACTGGATGAACGAACCGGCCGTCAGCCTGACGCGCTCTAACCCCGTCGAAATTGCCCGCAAAGCATTGAGCGCACGAGCATTGGCCGCGCTGTTGGAGCCAACACACCCAACCGCCGCTGATCCAGACCTGCGCAAAATTGTTGTGACTGTGGGTTGACGATGGCGATCGATGGAATCGCTGTGCTTCAGCAGCCGGCCATCCGCGCTTTTGTCTCGCTGGCGCGCGTGGCCCGCTTGGCTACCGCCACTCCCGAGGGCCTGCCACACGCGATCCCGGTATGTTACTGGTTTGATGGCAGCAATTTTTATTTTGTGATCGACGAAAAACCCAAACGGCAGCGCGGTTTGCAGCTCAAGCGGATGCGCAACATCACGGCCAACGCGCAAATCGCCCTGCTGATCGACCATTACGAGGAAGACTGGAGCCAGCTTGCCTACGTCCTGGTGGCGGGCCGAGCCCAAGTAGTCGAGGAGCAGGAGGAGTACATGGAGGCGTTGCGCAATTTGCGCGACCGGTACCCGCAGTACCGGACCATGCCGCTCAGTCGGGAAACCAACCTCATGGTCCGAATCGAGCCGCTGCGGGTCCATGCCTGGGGCGCGCGCTTCAGCCTGCCGGTGAGTTGAGCGCCCTGGTTCGCCATAAAAGCATGATGGACACCGTCGCTGCGATTGTTTTCGATCTTGACGGCACCTTGGTTGATACCGAACCGATGCATTTCACCGGTATCGCCGAAGTTTTGGCCCAGGAAGGGATCGAGCTTGCGCGCGAGGACTACTTCCGCCGGCTAATTCATTTTACCGATCGCGAATGTTTCGAATTGATGCTACGTGAGCGGGGGCATCCGTCCAGTTCTGAAATCGTAGCCGCAATGGTCGAACGCAAGGCACGCCGCTACCTGGAGCTGATCGACGGCGCCAATCTGCTCTATCCCGCCGCCCACCGCTTCGTCTGCAACTGCGCCGCGCGTTTCCCGCTGGCCCTGGCAACCGGGACACTTCGTCATGAAGCCGAATTGATTTTGCGCCGGATGGAATTGGCCGATTGCTTCGTGGCCGTGGCCAGCGCCGATGACGTCGCGTGCGGCAAGCCCGACCCTGCCCTATTTCAGCTCGCGCTGATGCGCCTTAATCAGCGCCTGGGAGCAGAAATACAAGCACGACAATGTCTGGTGGTCGAGGATACCACGGCGGGCATCGAAGCCGCTCACGCAGCAGGCATGAAGGTGCTCGCGATCGCCCATACTAGCGCCCCGGAGATGCTGGCGCAGGCCGACTTGATCCGCCCGTCGCTGGCCGAGACCGACCTCGACGATGTCCTCTCCGCTCTGCGTCTCCACACCCGTCAGGTCCAGTAAATAGGGAGCGGACTATAAGGCCGTGCGGATGTTTACCCTTTCAGGAGCGCTTTCCCTCGGAATCATAACCCCTGGTGCTCGCCAGCTCGCGGGCAACCTCGCGTGCGGTTGAGCTTGAGTCCCTCGGCTGCCCAGGCCAGCAGCGCGCGGCCTTCGGCGCGGTGGCTTTCCATTCTCTGTTTGCCTGGTAATGGGTTGGTTCGCCCCGAGATCGATTGCCCGAAGCGAACCAATGATCCGGACCCGCTAAACTGTCGCATCCAGCTCTTCGGCTACCGGCTTCGCTACCATCCTCACAAGACGGAAACCTGGCCAAGCGAGGCTGGCAGGCCGCTGACACCCACAGGCCCCGAGGGAGCTGTTACGGCCACCGCGGTTACCGCTTGGGTGGAAGTTCCTGCTATTCCCGGCTTACTGCTGCTGCCACCGCACCCGGCGATTCCCGCGGTCATTGCCAGCGCCGCGATCAGCACCAGGGCAAGGCGCCGGCGCGAGCTCAGCGGTATCGCGATCAGGCCGATACCGATCAGCATCAGAACGCCGGAAAGAGGCGTGTCGCCACTGCTCAAACGAAGCGCTACGACGCCAGCGAGCCTAACCGTGCCACCGTCCA
>DATGLK010000052.1 GCA_035294265.1 Candidatus Binataceae bacterium | reverse complement strand
CGCTTACCCTTTGGCAAAACCGGTCATCTCAGCAGCCGGGTAATCTTCGGTGCGGCCGCGTTGTGGCATAAAAGCCAAGACGAAGCCGACCGGTTGCTGGAGCTTCTGCTAGAGTACTCTATCAACCATATCGACACCGCCGCTCAATATGGCGATTCCGAATTGCGCGTGGGGGCCTGGATGCGCGAGCATCGCGACCGGTTTTTCCTAGCGACCAAAACCGGGGAGCGCACTTACCAGGGTGCGCGCGCGGGGCTGCATCGGTCGCTCGAGCGCCTGCGCGTGGCGCAAGTGGACCTGATTCAGTTGCACAACCTGGTCGAGGAAGACGAATGGCAGATAGCACTGGGGCCAGGTGGGGCGCTGGAGGCGCTGGTGGAGGCGCGCGCGCAAGGGCTGGTGCGATTTATTGGGGTCACTGGTCACGGCACCCGCATCGCCGCGATGCATCGCCGATCGCTGGAGCGCTTCGCCTTCGACTCGGTGCTGTTGCCCTATAACTATCCGATGCTTTCCCAGCCGCAATACGCGGCCGACGTGGCGGCGTTGCTGGGCGTGTGCCGGGCGCGCGGAGTCGCGATTCAGACTATCAAGTCGGTAGCGCGTCGGCGCTGGCAAAACCTACAAGACCCGCGCAAGGCGAGTTGGTACGAGCCGCTGCGCGATCCGGCGGCGGTGGCGCGAGCGGTTAATTTCGTGCTCGCGCAGCCCGACCTGTTCCTCAACTCCTCAAGCGATACCGCAATTTTGCGTGATACGCTGGAGGCGGCCGGGGCACCGCTGCGATTGCCCGAACCGGCCGCGATGGAGGCGGATGTTGCCAACTACCAGATGACGCCGCTCTTTGCCCCCGGCGCCCTGGAGCGGATCTAGAACCGGGTCGCTCGGACTCAAGATCGAGCACGCAGTCGTGGTGGAGGGTTGATCATGGGTCGATTGGATGACAGGACGGTGTTGATAACCGGCGCTGCGCAAGGCCTGGGTGGGACTTACGCTCGCGCGCTGGCCAACGAAGGGGCGCGCGTCAGCATCTGCGACGTGCGCGATCCGGCGCCGCTGGTGGCCGAAATCAACGCGGCGGGAGGCAGGGCGATCGGCAGCGTGGTGGACGTTACTCAGCCTGAGGCGGTGGCGCAGTGGGTCGCGCGCAGCCAAGCCGAGCTGGGTCCGATCACGGTATTGATCAATAACGCCGCGTGGGCCGGGGAAGGCACTCCCAAGTCGTTTCTAGAGATAAGCTCGGCCGAATGGGAACGCGTGATGGCGATCAACGCGCGCGGCTTCTTCGAGTGCGCCAAGGCGGTAGTGCCGCTGATGCGCCAGCGTAGCTACGGCAAGATCGTCAATATTTCCTCGGGCACTTTCTTCAGCGGCATTCCCGGCCGCCTCCATTACGTGGCCTCCAAGGGGGCGGTGGTGGGCTTTACCCGGGCCCTGGCGCGGGAGGTTGGCCAGGACGGGATCAGCGTCAATTGCATCGCCCCGGGACTAACGCTTAGCGACAATATTCGGGGCAAGCTTGGGGTTTTGCAGGCCGCGCGCGAGATGGAAATCCAGGCGCGCGCCTTTAAGCGCGATGAGATGCCCGAGGATCTGGTCGGTGCGGTGATCTATTTTTCCTCTTCCGCCAGCGATTTCGTCACTGGCCAAGTGCTCGTGGTTGATGGCGGCATGGTGATGTATTAACGTTCCGTGGCCATCGCGGGATAGGGCGAGTGGAGAGAGCGCTGCGGCGTTTTGGCGGGTATTGGTTGTTGCCGAACTCTTCTATTGTAACGAACCCAAGGCCTGGTTGGTGACAACCTAGTTCAGGGTTTGAGCCCGCGCTGTTCTTGAGCGGCGGCCGAAGAGGTCAGCGATGGCCGAAGCCGCCGCCGTGAAAGCCCCCGAAGCCGTGAAAGCCACCAAAGCCGCCTACCCCGTGGTAGCCCCCGAAGCTGCCCACGCCGTGGTATCCGCCCATACCACGATAGGTTCCGACAAAGGGAACCGGTGGCACGTAATTGGACGGGAGCTGACCGGGCAAAGGCATGGTGCGGCCAAATATCGGCGGCCCACCCGCGGTAACTGGCACGAAGGGTCGGGGCACGTACCCGGGCGTGGCGTAACGGTAGCCGCCCAGGTAACGGTAGCCATACAGATAACCCGGCGCCAGTGGGAGAATGGGGGTACCCACAAAGGCTCCGGGATAACCCCAAGCCGGTGAAAACATCCCCACCATCAAGAGCGGTATGGCAGGCATCAGTGGGCCACCGATCAGCGGGTCGTCCTGCTGTTGATTCTCATAGGCGTCAATCCCTGCGATGCTCTCGCCTGCCGTGGGATCGGCGGGCGGCGCATCTTCGTCATCGGTAGGCCCGGTGGGCGTGGTGGCTTGAGCTGCCACCATCGCGGTTGGATTGTTGGGCTGGGGCGGGTTGAGCAATTGCGGACGCACCATGATCCGATTGTCGATTACGATATCCTGCTGGTTTAGAAACTCGCGCGCTTTGGCCTCAGCATCCATCTTGCCAAAGGGCGTGGCGCAGAAACCATAGAGGACCAAGGTCTGAAAGCCCAACTGGTCGGTGGTGATACGCGCTTCCACCAGCGGCAGCCGGTGGTCATGGAGATAGCCTGATAAGGCCGCCGAGAGCGGATCGACCTGAGTTGTATCGGCGTGGACCGCGGTCGCGAGGGCCAGCCAGAGCGCGGCAAGGGCCGCGATTGCAAGCGCGGCTTTCATCGGTTTAACTTCATACAACGCCTGAATACCGACGGGGTCAAGGGCGCGCGCGCCGTGGCTGGCGAGACAAGGCCTTGCGGTCATGTTATGCTCGTCTGGGCATTTGAACACTGGAGCATAAAATATACATGGTACAGAGAAACACGTCGGCGCTGCTGGCCGTCAGCCTTCTGGGTCTAGGCAGCGTGATAGTAGCCGCCGCGGGATGGGCGGCCAGTGGGGATTCCTCGACGGTCTTGGCTACCGTGGGCCAAACCAAGATTACTCAGGCCCAGGTGGATGCCAAGGCCAAGCCGCAATTGGCTGCGATCCAGACGCAGATCTATCAGATTCGCAAACAGACTTTGGACCAGATGATCAACGACTACCTGATCCAGCAGGCGGCTAAGGCGGCAGGCCTGAGCGAGCAGGCTTACCTGAAGAAAGAGGTTAACGATAAGGTCAAGCCGCCCAGCGAGGCCGAGATCCAAGCCTTTTACAAGCAGAATCAATCGCGGATTCACCAGCCGCTGGAAAAGATCCGCGCTCCTTTGGTGTCGTTCATGGAGCGCCAGCAGCTTCAAGCGGCGCAAAATCAGCTCCTGTCCGATCTGCGCGCCAAGGCCAAGATCGACGTCCTGATGCAGGTGCCGCGGGTGCAGGTGGCGACCACCAACAGCGCGGGCGTGTTGGGGCCGGCGCAGGCCCCGGTGACGGTGGTGGAATTTTCCGATTTTCAGTGCCCCTTCTGCCGGCGCGCGGAAGATTCGATCAAAGAAGTTTTGCAGAAGTACCCCTCGCAGATCCATTTCGTCTATATGGACTTTCCGCTCTCCATCCATGCGCACGCCATGCAGGCGGCGGTAGCGGGTCGCTGCGCGGCGGATCAGGGGAAATTCTGGCCGATGCATGACGCGATGTTCGCGGATCAGAACAAGTTGGACCCCGCCGGCCTGAAGGCTACTGCGGCCCACCTGAAGTTAGATACCAAGAGCTTCGACGAATGTTTGGACAAGGGAGAGCATACCGCCGAGATTCATCAGAGCGAGGCCGAGGGCAATAGCCTGGGGGTTGACGGTACGCCGACCTTTTTCATCAACGGTATCGTGATGAGCGGCGCGCAGCCCGCCAGCGCAATTGAGGAGACGATAAACAGCGAGTTGGCGCGGGCCAAAAACGGTAACCCAAGCCGCACCGCGTCGGATTAAGCATGGTTTAGGCGGGCGGTATGAGCGGCCCCGGACGACGCCGGGGTCGCCTCCTCCGCTCGTGCTCAGAACGTAAGCACGGTGCGCACGACCTCGCCCGCCTTCATCGCCTCGAACGCCGCGTTGACCTCGCTCAAGGGCGCGCAGCGGCTGACCATGTCGTCCAGCTTCAGTCGTCCGCGGCGATAAAGTTCCAGATAGCGCGGCGCATCGACCTGAAACCGGGTCGAACCCATAAAGCAGCCTTGCAATTTGCGTTCACCCAGCAGGAGCAGCGATTCCAATTCGATCTTCTGATTCCAGGGCAAAATTCCCACCACCGTGGCCATCCCGCCCGGTTTGAGGCTTTTGAAGGCCTGCTCGGCGGTGAGTTTCAGCCCAATACACTCGAAAGCATAGTCCACCCCCGCCGGGAGCAGGGCGCGCAGGGCGTCTAACGGGTCGCCGGCGGAGGCGTCGATTGTATCGGTCGCGCCCAGTTGCTTGGCCAGTGCCAGCTTGTGCTCGACCTTGTCGATCGCGATGACGCGGGCGGCGGCGGCAAGCTGCGCACCTTGGACGGCGGCCAAACCGATTGCACCGCAGCCAAAAATCGCCACCGTTGAGCCTGCCTCCACCCGCGCGGTGTTGAGCACCGCACCCACACCGGTGACCACGCCGCAGCCAATCAAGGCGACCTTTTCCAGCGGTAGTTCAGGGTCCACCTTGACCAGCGCGCTTTCATGGACCAACAGCGCTTCGGCGAACCCGCCAATATCGGTAAAAGCCTCGGCCTTGGCGCCTTTATAGCGTAGCCGTGGTGGTTCCCCCCGACCTCTTTGGGTCAAGCCGCGGCGATAGCACAGATGAGGCTTGCCGGTCAGGCATCGATCGCAGCTCCCGCAAGCGACAGTTAGGCAGGCAATCACATGATCGCCGGGCTTGAGGGCTTGCACCTGGGGGCCTACTGCCTCGACTACGCCCGCAGCCTCGTGCCCCAGCACGATCGGCGGGAGCATCGGCAGGTCGCCCTCGATCACATGCAGATCGCTGTGACACACGCCGCAGGCGGCGGTTCGAACTCGCACCTCGCGACCGAGCGGGTCGTCGATCACGATTTCATCGATGAGCAGCGGCCGCTTGATCTCCTGAAAAATCGCTGCGCGCATCGCACATCCTCCCCAAGGCAAGCCATCTTGTTTCAGCCCAGTCGTCAGCATAGCGCCGATGGCTAATTGCGGTCGATGATGGGAAGCGGGCAAAGTAAGCAACTTTAATCACGAGATATTTGTCGGATCAGCGGATTTTTCTCTTTCTATCATCATCTGCTTAACGCCCCTCCCAGGCTTGGATAATCTCTATCCCAAGATTTCGACAGGCGCTCGTTTTATTCTGCTCAGCGATGGGGTTGCGCAAGGCCTATGAGAGTGTGCTTCTTCGCAAGCATTTCCGACCGCGTCGCATTGCCCAAGAGCTTTTACGGCCAGGATATCGCGCTGCTGGAGGAGTCAGGGCATGAGGTTACCGTGGCCACTAACCTGGCCGACATCCCGCGGCGGTGCGATCTGGTGATGGCTTGGTGGTTCGGCTCGGGCGTGCGCGCGGTGCTGGGAGCGCAGCTTATGCGCCGGCCCTGCTTTTTGATGGGAAATCTCGATTCCGAGCTGGACGGCGCACGGCCTAAATACCAACGGATACTCATCCGCTACGGTGTGCGTCATGCCACTGCAGTAGGCGTCTTGTCGCAGACCGACTATGACTCGGTCCACAGGCTGCGGCCGCATAATTTGTTCCTGGTTCACCTCGGGCTGGAGGTTGATAGCCGTGTTGCCCGGCGCTCGGAGCGCGAGCCAATCGTGCTGTGCGTGGGAACCGTCGGCATAGATCCGGGCGCGCGCAAGCGCTTGGACAGCTTGCTGAAGGCGATCGCGCTGGTATCCAAGGACCAACCGCGACTACGGTTCCATTTCATCGGCAGCCCGGGCCCCGGTTACGAGCGCTTTATTCAGACCGCGCGCAATCTGCAAGTTGCCGATCGGATCTCTCTGCGCGGGCGGGTCAGCTTCGAGACCCGCGACGAACTGTATCGGCGCGCGCTGATGCTGGTCCATCCGGTGCGCTATGAAAACCTGGCGGTTGCGCAGCTGGAGGCGATGAGTCACGGCCTGCCGGTAATCACTACCCGCTGCCCTCTGACCCTGGAGATAGCTCAGGATGCGGCTCAATATTGCGATCCGGCCCAGGCCGGCGAGATTGCACAGCAGCTAAATGCGCTGGCTACTGACCCCCAGCTGTGGGAGCGCCAGAGTATCAAGGGGCGCCAACGAGTGGCCGAGTCTTACAGCCGCGCCCGCAGACGCGCACGGCTGGGCGAGATTATCGACTTGGTGATGGCGGGGCGCCTACCCGTTAAGCTTGGCCGCCAAATCGCGTGAGGTCTGCCCGCTTAGCGGGGTAGATGGGCCCGCGGTCGGTCCCATTGAAAAAAGCGAGTTCTCGGTCTCCGCTACCTTATCGTGGCTATAGGAACCGCTGATTTCTTCTCCATATACGGCAAAAGGAAGACAAAAAAGTGAAGCTGCTTGCGGCCCGCGGCTCACAGTCGCGGGCACCTTGACGCTTAAAGCTTTTGATGAAAGCTTTAAGCTGCAATGACATCTGTTCGTATCCAAACGTGACCGCTTCGCTGCCATCGGCACGGTCACGCTCAATCGCCGTCAGTATTGGAATTTTGGCGGCTTTGGTAATTTACCTGTTGGGCACGGGACTGTTCTCTTTTCAATGGAGCGGTGCGTTGCTGCATCACGGCTTGCGTACGCTAGCCATTAATCTGCCGCCGCCCACCGAGCGCTGGCTCAACATCAACCTTCGCCTAGCTGCGCACGCGGCCGAGTATTTCGTTCTGTTTTTCGTCTTGGTCGTGTGTTCGCGCCTGTCGGCGACCGGTGCCCTGGGAGTCACCCTGCTTGCCGCCATAGCCGATGAAATCCATCAATTCTTCGTACCTTCGCGCACTTGCAGCCCCACCGATCTGGAGCTCGATCTGGCGGGAGCGCTGGCGGCCTATCTGCTCTATTCGCTATGGCGCCGTTGGCGTCGTATCCAGCGCCGCCAGCAGCCGCTAGCGCGCCGTGCCCGCTAGGGATGAGGGCGGCCGCGACCGGCGCTCTTCCTTGGCGGCAGCCAGGTCATGTAGCGTTACAACTGCAACCATCACGGTTTTGCAAGGAGGCTCGAAAATGGCTGGTCAGGATGAGGCCAAGGCTCTGCTCAAGGGCGCCTATGACATGCATGTGCATAGCGGACCTGACGTGATGGCGCGCAAATTCGACGACCTGGAGTTGGCCAAACGTGCGGTCGAAAGCGGGATGTCAGGCTTCGTGCTGAAATCGCATTACACCTGCACGGCCGACCGCGCCACGCTCCTCAATCGCGTCTTTCCCCAGATTCATGCCTTCGGCGGCTTGGTGCTTAACAACGCGGTGGGCGGTCTCAACCCGATTGCGGTCGATATAGCCGGTCGCTTGGGCGCCAAGGTGGTTTGGCTCCCCACGGTGGATTCAGCCAACGAGCTAGAGAACGTGGCGGGGCAGAAGGACGAAAGCAAGCTGCCGTATTGGATGGGAATCGCGCGCGAGATGCGGGCCCTGGGTATCGCGGGAGAATGGATTCGAGTGACCGACGAGGGGCTGAAGGTCAAAGCGGCCACGCGGCAATGTCTGGAAGTGATGGCCAAGCACGATATGATCCTGGCCACCGGCCATATCAGCCCGCCCGAGATGGCCCCGGTGGTCAAGGCGGCGCGCGAGGCCGGGGTCAAGCGCATTGTCATCACCCATCCGGAATTTCCTACTACTTTGCTCAGTCTGGATCAGCAGCGCGAACTGGCACGTTACGACGTGCTCTTCGAGCGCTGCTTCACCACTGCCTATACCAAAAAGATTCCATGGGAGCATGTTGTTAACAACATCCGCGCGATCGGTACCAGCACTACGATTCTGGCCACCGACCTGGGCCAAACTTACAATCCGTATGTTGACGAAGGACTAACCTACTTTATCAGCAAGATGCTGGAGGCAGGCTTCCCAGCCCGCGATATCGAACGAATGGTGAGCCATAATCCCGGGGCGATCCTGGGTCAGGAGTAGCCGGTGGCCTCGGCCCATCAGCAGACGGTTCAGCGAGAGTTTGCCAAGCAGGCGCGCTCGCTGGCGGGTAGTCCGGTCCATCGCGATCCCAACCGCTTGCGCGAGCTGGTCGAGCTGAGCGGCGTGCAGGCAGGGGCGCGCGTGCTCGACTTGGCCTGCGGCCCGGGACTGGTCGCGCAAGCCTTTGCCGCTATCACCGGCCGGGTGATCGGGCTGGACCTGACGGAGGGGATGCTGCGCGAGGCCGGCGAGCGGGCCCGATTCCCAGTTGCCTTGGTGCGTGGGGACGCCGAGCAGATCCCTTTGTTAAGCGGCACGATGGATTTGGGCGTGATGCGCTATACGGTCCACCATTTGCCCCGGCCAAAGGTGGTCGTGGGTGAGCTGGCGCGAGTACTCAAAGCTGGGGGGCGCGCGGTTATCCTGGATGAGATTTGTTCGGATGATCCGGTCAAGGCGGCCTATCACAACCGCATCGAATGGTTGCGCGATCCCTCGCATGTGCGTGCGCTGAGCGCCGCCGAGTTGCTTCAAGTCTGCCGCGACGTTGGTCTACGTGTCGAGAAAGCGCAGCCGGGCAACCTCGACATGGACTTTGAAGAATGGTCAAGCCGTACTTTCCAGAGTGCCGAGCGGATCGCGCAGGCGGCCGACTTGATGCGGGGCTGCCTAGGTCGCGATGATGCCGACCTTGGGGTGCGGATGGTCGATGGCAAGCTTCATTTTCGCCTGCGCACTTTGACTGTGCTGGCGCGCAAAGCTTGAGATTTTGGTGTACCCGCGCGGGGTGCCTTCAAAGCTCTTCGCCCAGCCGCTGATCGATCGATATCCGCGTAGGCGAAGTCGGACGCCCTGCCTCCAGCGCACATTGAGTTGACCCTCGAACTCATCGGTAAGGTGCCCACCGGTCCGTTCGACCGCCTCGCGAGCGGGCGTGTCGCGGGGCAGGGCGAGCACGTCGACGCCCGATTGTCGCAAGCTCTCACGTGTCGCCTACAACTCCTGCACGCTTATTGCAGACTACCGCCGGCGGCTTGTTCCAGCGCGACCTTGCCCGCGAGCAACTGATTGACGGCTTGCAGATAGGTACTCTGCGCGCTGCTTTCCTGCTGGAAGGTAGTAATCAGGGTCGTGAAATCCGCCTTGCCACCCTGGTAAGCCACCAGCATCACGGCGAATGCCTGGCGAGCCAGCGGAATCAGCGTGTTTCGATAAAGCAGTGCGGTCTCCCGCGATCGCAGGATTTGCCGATAGGTGGTCGTCACCAAACCCGCGGTCTGCACCCGGATTGAGTCGAGGTCCTCGCGTGCCGCCTCCAGGTTGCGCTCGGCGGCGGCGAAGTCTTCGTTCTTGGCCCAGAAGAACAGTGGCAGATTGAAGGCCAAAGTCACGTTCCAGTCCTGAGTATGCGCCAGCGTCGGAGCAAAATTGGCGACCTCGAAGTGGTCCAGGCCAAAGCCGATGGAATAGTCTGGTGCATATTCCAGTCGCGCCAGTTTGAGCGCGCTGGCTTGGTTTTGTTGGGCCAGCGCCGCTTCCAGGATTTCCTGCCGTTTGCTCGTCGCCAAATCGATTATCTGCTCCAAGCGCGCCTCGAATCCGGTCAGATCGAATTGGCGCGTGACCTCCAGGGGCGCTTCGGCTCGGCGCATCAGAAGCACGTTAAGCGCGGTTTGGTCGTTGGCGATTGTGACTAGCTGTTGGCGGCCCTGCTCGCGCATCGCTTCCAGGGCGAACTTAGCGTTGATGACATCGCCTTGGCTGGAAAGATTGGCGGTGTAAGAGATCTCGGTGACCTTCAGTACTTGTTCCAGACTCGCGGCGTTGGCCACAATCAGATCATTAAGCGCCAAATCCAACTGGAGCTGGTAATAGGCGGTCTGGACCTGCGCGCGCACGTCACGCAACACCGCCCGGTAGGCCAACTCGCTAATATCGGCGGTGTGCTTGGCGATTGTGCCCTGCAACAACGCTTTGCCCGGAAACTGAAGAGACTGGGTGATGGCGTAACTCTGGTAGGCTGGGGTGCCCAGGCCACGCCAACTGTCGCCGTTGAGAAAAGAGGCCTGAGGGTCGCTGGGAGTATATGCCTGGACAATCTGATGCTGGGCCGCCTCCCAGCGGGCGCGCGCCGCCCGCACCTGCGGGTTGACTTCCAGGGCCTCGTGGATAGCCTGATCCAGGCTCATCACCTGGGCGTGAGCCTGGCTGGGTATCCAGAGTAAGCAAAGCGCTATGCCGAACAACACGTTCTTGGTTCGCATCGTCAAACCTGTAATAAATCCAACTTCGGCGCGACTAATTCAAAGCCGCGTCCTGGTGCTTGGAAATCCTGAACGGGTCGCGGGGCCCGTGCGTCATGCGATGCGGAATGCTAGCTTGCGCGCCGGGTAAAACCAATCACGCTGCCACTATACACGGTAAATTCCGTGTTACACACCCAGCGCGATTTTCTTCCGGCCGCCCTGACTATTCAATGAAAAGAAATTAACCAGCAGCTCGGCCAGGTCACTGCCACTTGACGGCGTGGCCCTGACTGTTATTATTTAGAGCCTTCGTAAACAGGATTGGCCGCAATAACCATGCGCCCTTGTACATTTTTAGGGGCTCGCCCGATAGCTGTAAGCCGGTGCGCGCGCGACGTGCGCCATCGCTCGCACGGTGGCCTGGAGGCCCGGGGGGGTTCTACGTTGTTGCGCGCCAGCATCTTTGGTGGCCGGGAATGCTGGCCGGGATAGCGCGCGAACGCGGTCGCCGGGTTGGAATCCTGGCGATGGCCGTCCTGTTGCTGGCGGCGCAGTCGCTATCCGCGGCCCATTTCCATCAACAGACGTTTCAGGAGTACTTCGGTCCGTCGGCGCAGGTCAGCGACGTCTTTTGTGCGCTGTGCTTGTTCCATTTTCATTCGCCTACCCAGCTCAGCCAGAGCTGCGGGCCGACACTGCCTGTCGAGGGCGCGCGGCAACGCATGGCTGGTGCCCGTGTGCCATTGGTACTAATCACTTGGGCCAAGGTTTTCTCCCGCGCACCTCCTGTCGCGCTCTGAGTTCCCAGCTTTACTACAAAGTGCCTCTCGAGCCCCGCGCTTGTTGTTCTTAAGCGGGCGGGCTGGGGCGGATAACGACTCGAATACGAGAGGGAAATCGGAGTGCGCAAGTATGCTATTTTGGTTGGAATGATTCTGCTGCTGGGCGCTAATCCAGCACCGGCCGGTGCCCAAGCAACCCATTCACATGAGATATCAGGAAACGTGACGGACGCGTTGGGCCGGCCGCTCGCCACGGTGGCGATTGAGTTGCAAGATGGCGGCGGCAAAGTGGCGGCGCGCACCCACAGCGACGCCAAAGGTGAGTTCCATTTCAAGGATCTGGCCGCGGGCGTTTACGCGATCGTGGCGCGTCAGGCGGGTTACAAGCCCTCCACCCGCATTGTTAGCGTGGGCGCCGCTCCCGGCCCGGCGGTGACCCTGGCGATGGAGTCGGAGCAAGCGCTCAGCGTGCAAGTGGTAGCCACCCGTATCAGCCGCCCGAGCAATAGCGTGAGCGTCACCGGGAACAGCCAATACACGCTCACCCGTCAGCAGATCTCGAACCTTCCCGAGGGCCAGAATACGCCGATCAACGACGTCCTTCAGCAGATGCCGGGGGTGGTGCGTGACGAAGATCAGCAGGTGCATATCGAGGGAGAACACGCGGATCTGCAATGGCGGATCAACGGCGTGATGCTACCGTTGGACAGCTTCAGCGGGTTCGGCCAGATCCTCAACAGTTTTTTCGTTCAGCGTCTGAGCCTGATCGACGGTGTGTTGCCCGCCAATTTGGGCTATCGAGACGCCGGAGTGCTTGATATCCAAACCCCGGACGGTTGCTCCAAGGGTGGCGGGAACGTGTCGTTTTACGGCGGCCAACGTGAAACCGTCCAGCCCAGCTTCGATTATGGGGGGTGCGACGGTGGGTTGAGCTATTTCATGACCGGCACCTATCTTCACGACAACCTGGGCTTCAGCCAATCTACCCCTAACCACACCCCGCTGCACGATCTGTCGGACCAGGGGCAATTTTTCGGTTATTTCTCCTACGCCCTAAGTTCCACCGCCAAGCTTAGCCTGATAACCGGGGTCTCGATCAACAACAGCGAGTTTCCCAATGTCCCCGGTCAAACGCCGCTATACAGTCTGGCGGGAGTGAATCCGGCTAACTATCCCTCCTCGATGCTCAATGAAAGCCTGGATCAGGACTATTACTTTGCCGTTTTGTCGCTGAGCGGCGTGATGCCCTCGGGAATCGGCTACCAGGTGTCCTATACCGCGCGCTATAGCACGATCACCTTCAATCCCGACGACGTTGGCGACCTCATCTATCAGGGTGTTGCCTCCGATACCTTCCACAGTGATTTTGCTAACACTCTGCAAACCGACCTGACCTACAACTTGGGATCGCACCTGTTTGGCGCCGGCTTTTATGTGGGCGAATACGGGGTCGAGCTGGACGATACCTCGCGGACTTTTCCGGCCAATTCCTCGGGGCAGCAGACCAGCGACGTGCCCATTTCGATCGTGGACAACCAAAACGCCATCAACATGCTTTACGGGGTATATCTGCAGGATGTGTGGCAAATTGCGCCCAAGCTGACCCTGACCGCCGGTATCCGCTGGGATATGGTCACGGGGCTGACCAGCGGCAACCAGTTCAGCCCGCGCATCAACCTGCTTTACAAACTTAACCGGGCGACCGACCTACACGCCGGCTTCGCGCGCTTTTTTCAAACCCCGTCCTTCGAGACCATCTCGCCGCGCAGCTTCGCCCTGTTTCAGAACACCACGGCGGCTGTGGGCCAAGGCTCCTCGGCGATTTTGCCCGAGCGCGATTATTATTGGGACGCCGGCGTGGTGCGCCATATCGGTGAGCATCTGACGCTGGAGGAAAACGCCTATTTCCGCCTGTCGCACGATTTAATCGACTTGGGCCAATTCGGCTACGTACCGATTTTTGTTCCTTTCAATTATCGCAACGGCCGGATCTACGGTGCCGAGACCAGCGCGACCTATAATTGGAAAAAACTGGCGGTGTGGGCCAATTTCGCCTACTCGATCGCGCAAGGCAACGACGTGGTTACCGGCCAATACAATTTCACGCCGCAGGAATTAAGCTATATCGCCAATCACTATATTTATCTCGATCACGAACAGTACTACACAGCTTCGGGTGGAATCACCTATGGCTGGCGCCAGTATCTGTTCAGCCTGAGCGGGGTGTACGGAAGCGGGCTGCGCGCGGGCTTTGCCAATACCCAGGAGTTGCCGGAAAACTATCAGATCGATGTGTCGGCGATGCGAAGCTGGCAGGTGCCAGGACTGGGAGAGGTGCAGGGGCGCGTGGTGTTGGTCAACCTGATGGACCGGATAAACGAACTGCGCAATGGCACGGGAATCGGGATTTTCGAGCCTGCCTATGGACCGCGCCGTACCCTGTACGCTGGGATCACGGTTCCGTTGCCGGCGTTGGGAGGCCATTCCAGTCCGTGAGCCGGGCGTGGCAAAGGACGGTCTATCGGAAAAAAACCCCGACTGGATGGGTGGCGAGAGGGCGCCTTGACACCCGCGCGGCGGGCAAGTTAATCAAATCACAGAGCAGCGGCCGGCGCGCCGGCGCCCCCGCCGATATTCAAGGCACCCAGGGAGGAGAACTCATGGCGAGCGCGTACGCGGGTCCCGAGCTACCCAAAAGTCGCAGCGATTTGTCACGCATAATGGCGGAGCAAAGCGCGAAGGCGACCCCGAGTTTCTTTCACCTGCGCGCACAACTGCCCAAGCAGGGGCGCACTAACCTGCCGGTGGCCACCACCGACCGCATGTACGTATGGCTCAAGACCTACGCGTCGGGTGGCGAAAACGAGCTCCACGCCCATCCCAACGAAGACCATATGTTCCTGGTCTTGCAGGGCTCGGCCGAGTTTTATGGCCCCAAAGGCGAGACCCAGGTGGTGAGCAGGATGGACGGGGTATTTTTGCCGCGCGGCTCCTTCTACTGGTTCAAGACCGTCAGCCAGGAGCCGCTGGTAATGTTGCGTGTTGGTGCTTGCGTCGATCCTAACGAGGACATCATGGGGCGTATTAATATTAAGGGCGAGCCCATGCCGGGCGATTCCGCCGAGAACAAGGAGGTGCCCTTGATCCTGCATCAGGACGCCTGGTTCGAATAGCGCCAAGCGTGGCGGCCGATATTGGCTTGGTCAAGCGAGCCGCCGCGCCCGCCCATCGGTGGCCTAGGCCGTGCCGCTAGCGTCAGCGGCGTACCAAGTTGTTCGAGTGGTTCGACCGCGAGCGAGTTAGGAAATTCGATACGCGCGGATGGCGCGTAGCGAGTGCTCCTGATGGTAGGCTAGCTCCTCGGCTGAATAGCGAGCCTGCGGCGCTAGTACGCAGGCGACGCGTGCATGACAGGCATCCGCGCAGGCGGCCATAAGACGATAGTCGACGCATCGACGCGCGTTCCAGCCATCGCGGCCGATCGCGGCAGTGGGGCAGGCCGCGATGCAGGCTCGTGAAGTGCATTGGGGGCAGGGGTCGAAGTTCAAGGCTGGGCCGGCGGCATCCAATTCCAATCGGATCAGCAAGGCCGCACGCATCGCGATCCAGGGGCCGTAGGTCGGATGGACCAGGAGGCCGAGCAGACTGGGAGCGCCCAAACCGGCCAGCCGCGCCAAATCCATGAAGCTAACCGCGATAGGCTCCTGGACAAAGGGAAACAGAGCGCGAGCGCGGATTGCGCGATCGGCCAAGGGCGCGACCAGCTCCTCGTTGACCAGCGTGCGCGTGTAATCGTCCAGGGGATCGGCGCGCGCGGCGTGCTCAGGATGCAGCTTCAGGTAGCGCTGATAATGGCGCCAGAACTCGCCGCCGCCATTGCCGATTACCACCACGGTGCGGGCTTGCGGCTCGATGGGTCCTAGCCTGGCCGCCTCTGGTACCACGGCGTCGTAGCGGGTCACCGCAAGCGCGGCTACCAGATTGAGGCCGCAACGCGCGGCGCGGTCGCGGATGAATTCCAGGTCTTTCATCGCCCGGCCATTACCAGCGCGCGGGCGACAGCGGCCATTGGGGTTTCGGCGCGCTCAGAGATTTCAAGCTCGGGCCAGCTTGCCAATGCCACCAGCGGGCGGCCCAGTTTGAGGGCAAAGCCGATTTCGGCCAGGGTGCCGGCAGCGCCCTGTAGCGCGATCACGGCGTCGGCGCTGGCGACCACGATTACGTTGCGCGCCTCGCCGATTCCGGTGGCGATCGGAAATTCGATGTAGGGATTGGCCGCCGCGCGCTCATAGCCGGGCAGGATCCCGATGGTGTGACCGCCTTGGTCGCGAGCGCCATGGGCCGCGGCTTCCATCACGCCGCCGCGTCCGCCGCAAATCAGCACCGCGCCCTGGCGAGCGATTTCCGCTCCGACTTCGTAGGCCAGCGTGGATAGGGCCGGCGAGGCCTGGGCCGCGCCGATTACGGCGAGCGTTGGAGCGCGGTTCATAAGCCTAGCGCCGCGGGAAGCTCGACGAGGGTGGGTACGATTAGCGCGGGTGGCGGGATTTCGGGTGGCAGCGTGCCGTGGCGATGGGACAACCAGACCACGGGAATACCGGCGCGCTGCGCACCCACGACGTCCTCGTGTGGGGTGTCGCCCACGAACAGGACTTCGTGAGGCGCTAGCTCCATCCGCTCAAGCAGGTGGTGGAAGATGCGGGGATTGGGCTTACGCAAGGCGACCTCGGCGGAAAGCACGATGACCTCGAACAGGTTCGCGATGCCGGTGTCGGCGATCACCTGGTAACCGGTTGCGGCGTCGTCGAAGTTGGACAGCAGGCCGAGGCGAAAATGCTCGCTCAGGCGGCGCGCCGCAGCGATATTGGCCGGGGGCGCGGTGGTCGCGGCGCGTACCGCGGCCATATGAATCGCGCGCAGCTCCTCGGCCAGCGCGGCTCGATCGCAGGCGAGCGCCGGGGCCATTCGAGCCATGGTCCGGCTGAACCGCTCAAGACAGGTGACCTCGATCCCTTGGGTCTCGCGTCGAGTGGCGATTTCCATGATCACCGCGTTGTAGCATTCGATCCATGCCTGGTCGTGCGCCCACCCGGGGATGGTGCGCTGAAGATGGGCGAGCAGGAGCGGGACGGTGCTGGGAAAGCTCTGACCGTTCCACTCAAAGCGGGGCAAGCGCGCGGGCTCCCATTTGACGAGTGTGTCGAACAGGTCCAGCACCAGCGCTTTGGGCCGTGTTACGCTCATCGGACGGGCACCCCTGGCGGGCGAATTCCAATCCTGGCAAATCACCGCGTCAATCCGCCCAGGCCCGCACCCTGGCAACCCTTAGACCAGGGCCGCGGCCGTGGTCAGCACTGCGATTGTTTCCAGCACCATCGCGCTGGCGTTGAGCTGGACCGATAGATGATGTAGGCGGTCGAACTGGGCCTTGCGCACGGGGTCGGGATGGGCCTCTTCGGTCACGCTTTTGACTGCATCCACCTTGGGTCCCACCACCACCCCGGCGTAAGCGATCAAGCCCAGTGCCACCGCCAGCAACAGGCAGCTCGCCAGCCACCATCCGCGCGCGG
Organism: Candidatus Binataceae bacterium; assembly: GCA_035294265.1. Lineage (NCBI taxonomy): Bacteria > Candidatus Binatota > Binatia (SeqCode) > Binatales (SeqCode) > Binataceae (SeqCode) > Binataceae bacterium (SeqCode). The sequence goes on along the minus strand of DATGLK010000052.1, from coordinate 38,430 downwards.
CACGAGTGAGGGCCAGATAGAGCGAAAGCAGTATAGAGACTGCGCCAGCGCCATAAGCCAAGCCATAATAGAGGGGAAAGATTCCGGCCACAACTTTACCAGCGTCGGTGATAGATAAGCGAGTAAAGATCACCGGTGCGGTAAAAAAGGCAAAAAAGACCATACCGCCCAGCCAGCAGCCAAGGGCCATCAGGTAGATAAACAAAGCAATCATCGCGCCGCGACTCCTTAACTTTTCTGGGCCACGTCAGTTAAGCATCGGTTTCCTGCTGCCCGCCAGAGGTTGGCGGGTAGCGAAGCCGGCATCGAGGGCGTGCCAAGCTAGCAGTTGTGGCTCTCCATACTGCCAGCAGAGAAAAACCACCTCGCCGGCGATTTCCGCCGGGAAATCCACCAACCCCAGGTCGATATCCTTCAGAAAGCAGCCCATTTCCTCAATGGCCTGGGCATTTTCGGCGATCGCGCGAATCGCGGTGCCAACCGCAGGATCGCGGCGGCTCAAGGCTTCCAGATCGGGTGGTTCGCTTTGCCCTTCCATGAGCTGAGCCACATGCACCCGGACAACTTGGGCCTGTTTCTGCAATTCCCGCACAATCAGCTCCAGGCGCGGAATCAAAGCGTTGGCTTCCGATACCGTAAACAAGCGGGAAAATTCGTCATTAGCCAAGAAGATCACCTCGCCGGTAGCGTCCTTGGACTACTATGATTAGATTGGCCTTACAAGGTAAGGCGGGGTTCTTGGGCGCGCGGCTAAAACCCTGATCCCAGTTGCCAGCATAGCGCCGCGCGCGGGGCGGAAGAATGGCGGGAGGAGAGCCCTTTCCAACGAAGGTTAAAGAGGATTATGGGAGAAAAGACCGTACAAAACTCACCCGATCCGGATGACAAGAGTTTTAATATAGAAATCGAAGAGGCTGAGGGCAACCTCGAAATCGGGCCCACGCTCGCGGTGTTGCCACTACGGGGGCTGGTGATTTTCCCGGGCCAGATCCATCCGTTTTTGGTCTCGCGACCGGCGTCGTTGCGGTTGATCGAGGCCGCCAGCAGGGCGCCCGGAATGCTGGCGCTGGCCACGCAAAAGAATCCCGAGGACGAAAATCCGCAACCCGCCGGTCTGTACTCGCGCGGTACCGCGGTGCGCCTGCTGAAAATGATTCGTTATCCAGACCACAGCATGCGCGTACTAGTGCAAGGGTTGGCGCGGGTGGAGCTAAGCAGCTTCGTGCAGCAAGAGCCTTATTTCGTTGCCAAGGTCACCCGGCTGCGCGATCAGGTAACGCCAAGCAAAGAATTGGGCGCTCTGCAGACAGCGATCGTGGGGCAATTCTCTAAGTTCGTCTCGCTGGTACCTTACTTGCCCGACGAACTGCAAGTGATGGCAACTCACGTGCGCGAGCCGGGGCGCTTGGCCGACTTGGTGGCCTCATACTTGAAGATTGCGGTCGAGGAGCAGCAGGACCTGCTGGCTACCCTGGAAGTGCGCTCGCGGCTGGAAAAGCTAGGTACGATTCTGCACCGCGAAATCGAGCTTTTGGAACTGGGCCATAAGATTCAATCTGAGGTCCAGAGCGAACTGTCCAAAAATCAACGCGAGTTTTATCTGCGCCAGCAGTTGCGTGCGATTCAGAAGGAATTGGGCGAGAGCGACGCGCGCACCAGTGAAATTGACGATTTGCAGGCCAAGATCGAAGCCGCCAAGATGCCCGAGGGGGCCCGTGCTGCGGCCGACAAGGAGTTGGAGCGACTGCGCCTGATTCCGCCCGAGTCGGCGGAGCACACCGTGGTCCGGACCTATCTGGATTGGCTAGTAAGCATGCCGTGGGCGGTGGCGACCGAGGATAACCTGGATATCGCGCATGCCCGTGCAGTGCTGGACGAGGACCATTACGATCTACAAAAAGTAAAGGAACGAATTCTCGAGTTCTTGGCGGTGCGTAAGCTCAAACGCACCAGCAAGGGACCGATCCTGTGTCTGGTGGGACCGCCGGGCACCGGCAAGACGTCGTTGGGGCGGTCGATCGCGCGCGCCTTGGGGCGTAAATTCGTGCGCCTGTCGCTGGGTGGGATTCGCGACGAAGCCGAGATTCGCGGCCATCGCCGCACCTATATTGGCTCGCTGCCCGGCCGCATCGTGCAGGGGCTACGCAATGCCGGTTCCAACAATCCTCTGTTCATCCTGGATGAGGTCGACAAGCTTGGTATGGACTTCCGCGGCGACCCCGCGTCGGCCTTGCTGGAGGTGCTCGATCCCGAGCAGAACGGCGCCTTCGTCGACCATTACCTCGACGTCCCAGTGGATCTCTCGCAGGTCTTGTTCCTAACCACGGCCAACGTGCTCGACCCCATTCCCGCGCCGCTGCGCGATCGGATGGAAGTGTTGGAACTGCCGGGCTACACCGAAGAGGAGAAGCTGGAGATTGCGTTGCGCCATTTGGTGCCCAAGCAACTGGGCGAAAACGGCTTGGAAGAGCATCCGGTTGCCTTCGGGCGTGATGCCCTGATCGAGATCATTCACAGCTATACCCGCGAGGCGGGGTTGCGCAATTTGGAGCGCGAAATCGGGCGCATCTGTCGCAAGATAGCGCGCGACTTTACCGAAGGCAGCGCGGTGCCCGCCAGCATCGGGGGCAAGGACGTGGCGCGCTATCTGGGACCGCCGCGCTTTTTCTCTGAGCTTGCCGAGCGTACCCAGGAGCCGGGGGTCGCCACCGGCCTGGTTTGGACCCCCAACGGCGGGGATATCCTGTTCATCGAAAGCACCAGGATGAAGGGGCAGAAGGGGCTGACCCTGACCGGCAGCTTGGGCGACGTGATGAAGGAATCGGCCCAGGCCGCGCTATCGTGGGTGCGCTCGCGGGCCGAGCGGCTGGGTATCGCAGCAGACTTCTTCGAGCAATCCGACTTGCACGTCCACGTGCCGGCGGGCGCGATCCCCAAGGACGGTCCTTCGGGCGGCGTGACGATTGCGGCCTCTCTGGCCTCGCTCCTGACCGGCCGTCCGGTGCGCTCCGATGTCGCGATGACCGGGGAGATCACGCTGCGCGGTAAGGTCCTACCGGTGGGGGGGATTAAGGAGAAGGTGCTGGCGGCGCGGCGCGCCGGAATTCGCACCGTGCTGCTACCCCGGCGCAACGAACGCGACCTCGAAGACGTCGCCCCCGAAGTGCTCAAGGAGCTGGAGTTCGTTTTCGTCGATACGGTCGACGAAGTCCTGGCCCATGCGCTGCGCGATGCCGCGGTGGCACCCGCCGCGGCAGTCGAAGAAGAGGCCCGGGGCGACGGCTCTCGTACCGTGCTCAACTGAAGACTGCTTGGGCGACAAGGCAAACCTGGCGCGAGGTTCTTACGCTCGCGCCAAGCTTGCCGCTGGCGTACGCTGAAGCGCTCAAGCTCGATCCCGCCAGGGGCGGATAACAAGCCAGGATGAAAATCGCGTTGGTGGCCGCCGAGATGGCCCCCTTTGCCAAGGTTGGTGGTTTGGCCGACGTGATCGGTGCGTTGCCCGCAGAATTGGCCGCGTGCGGGGCCCAGGTCAGTGTCCTGATGCCCGGTTACGCCAGCGCGCTGCGCTCGGTTGCCACCGAGCCGATGGGGGACGGCTTAAGTGTGATGCTGGGTGAGCGGACTGAGCATTTCACCCTGCGCAGCGGTATCGGTCCCGCTGGAGTGCCGCTGTTCTTTATCATGCACGAGGGCTTCTTTGGCCGGCCCGAGATTTATGGCGAACAGGGACGCGATTATCCCGACAATTTTCGCCGCTTCGTTTTTTTCGCTCGTGCCGCGCTACAGGTGCTGGCCAGCTTGACGCCACCCGACTTGATCCACGCCCACGATTGGCATGCTGCCGCCGTGCCCTTGCTCATGCGTGCCCACCCGGAGCTGCGCGCACGCTTTGCTAGCTGCGCGTCGGTGTTCACGATCCACAATCTGGCATTTCAAGGCCAATTTGACCGTTCGGACTTTGTTTTGCTCAACCTTGATCCAGCCTACATGGCCACCGAGTACCTGGAATTCTATGGCCGCGGCAATCTGCTTAAGGCCGCGGTGGTAACTGCCGACGCGGTTACCACCGTCAGCCCGACTTACGCGCGCGAAGTGCGCGAGCCCGGCTTGGGTTTCGGGCTTGAAGGGGTGTTGCGAGCCAAGGGCGAGCACTTTGTAGGGATTCTGAACGGAGCCGATTACAACGAATGGAATCCGGCCAGCGATCGTTTCCTGGCCGCCACCTATAGTGCCAACGACATGACGGGCAAGGACGTTTGCGCGCAGCAACTGTGCCGTCAACTCGACCTGGCCCATATTCCCGGCCGTCCGTTGATCGGGATGGTTTCGCGACTGTCCTCGCAGAAGGGCTTCGACCTGTTGCTGGCGGTTTTAGACAAATTGCTGGCCAAAGACACCGCACTGGTTATTCTGGGGCGAGGCGAGTCGGAAATCGAGCAAAGGCTCGAGCAGGCTGTGGCGCGCTATGGCGATCGACTGCGGGTACGAATGGATTACGACAATCCGCTTGCCCATCGGATTCAAGCTGGGTGCGATCTGTTTTTGATGCCCTCGCGCTTTGAGCCGTGCGGGCTGACCCAGATGTATGCACTCAAATACGGCACGATTCCTGTCGTGCGGGCGACCGGCGGACTGGCCGACACGGTGACCCAATTCGATCCGGTCGCGCGCCAGGGTACTGGCTTTCGCTTCCAGGCCTACGAAGGTGAGGCCTTGCTGGAGGCGGTTGGCTGCGCGCTGGATAGCTTCGCCGATCGCGGGGCTTGGGAGGCGCTGCGCCAAAACGCGATGGCGGCGGATTTCTCTTGGAGTCACGCCGCGCGTGCTTATTTGTCGTTGTTCGAGCGCGCTCGCACTTGGCGGATAACGAGGTGAGGATGAAGGCGGCCGAAAGTTATCTGGTTTACGCCGATGGCTCCTGTCTGGGTAACCCCGGACCCGGTGGTTGGGGTGTAGTGATTATCAACCAAGCCGGCGAGCTGACCGAGGATGGCGGTGGCCATCCTCATACCACCAACAATCGGATGGAGTTGACCGCGGCGATCGAGGGGCTGCGCCGGTTGCCGTCCGGCGCGCGCGCGATGCTGCGCAGCGATAGCGAATATCTAGTCAAGTCGGTCAACCTAGGCTGGCGGCGCAACGCCAACACAGACCTGTGGGAGCAACTGGACCGCGAGTTAAGCCAACGCGAGGTTAAGCTGGAATGGGTTCGCGGCCACAGCGTGGACCAGTACAACCAGCGCGCCGATCGGATCGCGTTGGCGCAAGCCCAGGCGGTCGCCCAACGCAAGTCGCCCGCAATTCGCAAGACGGTCGAGACCGCGCCCGTAGCCGTCAATGACATGTCCAACGAGCTGGCCCCACTTTTGAGAGAAGGCGAGCAGGTACGTCGATGCCTGGGATGCGGCGCACGATTTGTCGCCCGCGATCAGGATTACTGCAATCACGTCGCCTGTCAGCTCAAGCAACGTAGTGAGCCGCACAGTCAGGAGCGACAGGATTAACCAGCACCGCCGCGATCGAGGTCTGCCAGGGTCAAGGCGTTTAGTTGGTCGACCTCCAGGCTGGCTAACTGTGTCAGGACCGGTGCGATGCGGGGGTCGCCTTGCTGCGCGGAATGGCCATCAGCATCTACCGCCTGCAGTACCTCGCCCAGTCGAACGTGATCGGGGGCGCGGGCCAGAAACAGCCCAACGGGAGTCTTGGCGTCAGGCGAGGCCTCACTCTCCAGCACCAAACCAGCTTCCTTGAGGCGTTGGATTATCGGGTCCAGCGCAGTCTGACTGATCCCCAGCTCCGCCGCTAAGCCTTGGCCAGTGATCGCGGACTGTTTACCATAGATGCGTTCGGTCAGGCGCAGCATCACTAGCAATACCGCGTAACGCATGAAGCTCGGGGAATGGACTAATTCGGGGGCGCGGTTGCGTCCGCTTTGCAAGGCGAAGCAAACCTCGACTCCGAACAGGACGATATTCCAACCAACGTAAATCCACACCAGGACAATTGGCACTGTGGCCAGCGCACCATAGATCGCGCGATAGCTAGAAACTCCAACCTGGAAGTGGATGTAGGCGAACTGGGCAAACTGGAATAGCAGCGCGCTGACCAGCGCCCCAATCGCCGCCGCGCTCCATTTGACCTTGGTGTAAGGGAAGAAAACGAAGAGAAAGAAGAAGCCCAGCCAGAGAATCAGGAAGGGCACCAGCAGCGCCATCCCGGGTACGCGATGCAGATTGGTGGTGGCGTGGGCGGTTACCGCCAGCGCGGCCACCAGGATGAGCGGGACCGTGAAGACGACGCTTAGATAGTCGGCGAACTTGCGCAGATAACTGCGGCCCGAGGGCACCTGCCAAATCGTGTTGAAGGCTAGTTCGATCGTACCCAAAGTGGAGAGCACAGTCAGCAGTAGAGCTACGCCGCCCACCGAGCCCAAGGTAGCGGAATTGATGTTACGCACGAAATGCATGATGTAGTTGACGACGTCGGGCGAGCCCAAGGCGAGGTAGGTGGTGAGCATCTCGCGCAGGCGATCGGCGCCGCCCAGACCAGTCAACACCGAAAAAGCCAGCGCCAGCATGGGTATGATTGACAGGATGACGGTATAGGTCAGGGCGGAGGCCCACAGCAGATCGTTATTGGCGATGAAATTCGCGGCTGCCAGGCGCGCGGTGCCCCAGCTCTTTTGCGCCATGCTTACGAGCGCCGGCTTGCTGAACGCCGCCCTCAGTTCAACTATATCGAGACTCACGCCGCCTTTATAGAAACTCATGAATATCGGGCTATTTTCCGGTTGGCGCCAGCCGAAATGCTGAAGTGAGAATGGCAGGATGAAGCGCGCTGGTAGGACGCATCTCGTGTAGCTTGTGTCGGCGCTGTTGTGGTCGTCTGGCGCGCGAGCACCGGGCTTGGCCATAGCAAAGGCCGGCGTCGCCGACAAGCAGCGAGCGAGTGCCAAAATCGCCTAGCCACCATCGTTTTGCGCTTGGGTATCCAGCTACGCTGGGCGGCGCAACGACGTTGAACTCACAGGTCATTTTGGTCTCCAGCCTCCCGCTGCACTGAAAGCGCCGCCCAACCCGTCCTTGCGCCCGCGCTCACGCCTAGCCGCCAAGCGCCAGATGGCACGGCGGGTTTCCACCGCGTCGTCGCATACCCGCAAACAGCCCGCTCGCCTCAGTTCCTGGCGCTGCTCGGGATCGCTGGGTCCCATCCCGACGATTGCCGAGCCTGGACCGGCCATCAGAGTGTGAACTAATTCCTCAACCGCGCCAAGTTGTTCTTCATTACTCCAGGCGATGCAGATCAAGTCCGGGCGATGCAAGCTGACGAACCGGACGAGATCGTCGGAACTCTTGACGGCGTCGCCCGGGGGCAGGCCAGCCGCGAAGCCATCAAGACGCAGGAGCTGTAGTACCATCGTCAGCATCACTGGCGTTGTCTGCTCAAGCGGCCAAACTCCCAGAATACGCAGGCGCGGCGCGCTTTGCGGTTTAGGAAAGCGCTCACCCAACTGAATCACCAGTTCGCGCGAGATGTCTTCGATCAGGCGGTAACTGGAGGCGGTGATATTGTCGCGCGCGCGCTCGCGTTGGGCCAAATCGAGCGCGGGCGCGAGCATCTTGGCGAAGGTTTCCTGCAGCCCGTGCAAATCGCAAAAGTGCTGCACCAAGGCCCGCGCGCCATCCAGATCCATTTCCAGCAGGCGGCGATAATAATCGTGGTAGCCCTCCAGCTGCTCGTCTTCGCCCAGCAGGATCGAGAAGAAGCCCAGGGACGGAATGTAATCGCCAGCCACCTTGAGGCAGACGCAAAACGGGGTGGAAAGTACCAGCCCCACTGGTCCCCACAACCAAGCCCAGAAAATCGCCGAACCTAGCATCGCCACCGGCGACACGCCTACGCCGTGACCGATTACCACCGGCTCGATGAACTGAGCGGTAAACTGGTCGATACCGGTATAGATGCCGACTATCGCCAGGGCTTTCCACCAGCCAGGAAAGACCGCGATCGCGACCAAGGTGGGCAGCAAGGCGGCCGTGATTGCACCGATGTAAGGGATAAAGCGCAGAAAAAAGGCTAATGTTCCCCACAGCAGCGGCCGCTGTAACCCGGTCACCCAACACAGCAGCCCCACCGACAAACCGAAGCAGAAATTGATCAAAGCGTAGAACAGCAGGTAGCGGCTGATGCGTTCGCCGGCTTCGTCCAGCGCCTTGGCCGCTACCGGGATGCGGGCGCGGGCGGCCAAGCGTACCAGGCGGTCGCGCAAGCTGGCCCGATCGTAGAGCAGAAAGAACATCAGCACGATCACCATGAAGCTCTGGAACAGACCGCCCAGCACCGGCAGGGTGGGCGACAGCTGCGCAGAGATGCTCTTGGGCTCGGGCATCATCTGCACCACTTGGATCCGGTGATGAGGGTTGGGGCCCTCGACTTGGCTGCGCACGGTGGCGACCAGGCGCTCGATCTGGCCCAAGGAGGAGGGAGCGATATGTTTGAGGGCTTGGACTTTACGCGTAATGTTGTCCGAATAACCGGCGACTTCGTGGATCACGCCCGATAGCTCGTCGGTGAAGAAATAAGCCGCGCCGCTGACGATCGCCAGCGAGAGCAGAACCAGCACCGCCGCGCTCAGCGCGCGCCCAACCACACGCTCCAGACGCGAGGCCAATGGGCTCAGTACTACCGTCAGCAGCGAGGCGACCGCGACCGGAATCAGGACCGTTCTGGCTACATACAAGACGGTTGCGGCAGTCAGCAATGCCAGGGCGTGGCGCCAGCCGTTATGGCTTTGACTTTCGTCGCTATCGGCGGGATCGAGGCCGGAGCCGTTGCTCAGATCATCCATCCTTCGCATTGCGCGGGGAGTTGGGTTTTAGACCGCAAGGCTTGCGCGTATCTTGATTGTATGGGGCAAGCGCAATCCGCGGCAAGCAAGCAGTGTGGCCGGCCGCTTTAATGGCCGCGATGCGCCTCCAGCCAGCGCTCGGCATCGATCGCCGCCATGCAGCCGGTGCCCGCGGCCGTTACCGCCTGGCGATAGACCCGGTCGGCCACGTCGCCGGCGGCGAAAACCCCCTCCACGCTGGTATAAGTCGAGCCGGGACGCACCCGTAGATAGCCCACCTCGTCCATATCAAGCTGGCCCACGAACAGGTCGGTGTTGGGCTTGTGCCCGATCGCGATAAAGACCGCGTCAGTGGGCAACTCGCTCTTGGCCCCGGTCTTCAAGTTACGCAAAGTCGCGCCGATAACGCCGGTCTGGTCGGGCTCGCCGTGAATTTGTTCAATCGTGCTGTCCCAGATGAAATCGATCTTCGGATTGGCGCGCGCACGCTCCTGCATGATCTTGGAGGCGCGCAATTGGTCGCGGCGATGGATCACCGTGACCTGAGAGCAGTATTTGGTCAAAAAGGTGGCTTCTTCCATCGCGGTGTCGCCACCGCCCACTACCAGGGCTCGCTTGTCCTTGAAGAAAAAGCCGTCGCAGGTGGCGCAGGCGCTTACCCCGTATCCCATCAGGCGCCGTTCCGATTCCAGTCCTAAAAGCTTGGCAGAGGCGCCGGTGGCGATAATCAGGCTTTCGGCCAGGATCTCCTCCTCGCCCGCGCTCAGCACGAACGGGTAACGGCGCAGATCCACGGCCGTGACCTCGCTTGCTACAAAGCGAGTGCCGAAGCGTTCCACTTGGCGGCGAAAGATCTCCATCATCTCGGGCCCTTGCACGCCCTGCTCGAAGCCGGGATAGTTTTCTACCTCGGTAGTGATGGTCAATTGTCCGCCCGGCTGGGCCCCTTCGATGAGTAATGGTGCCAGATTGGCACGCCCGCTATACAAAGCCGCGGTCAGGCCGGCAGGCCCCGAACCGACGATCACGACGCGATAAGTTTGCTGAGCCATGCTATAGATCCTAGCCTGAGCGGCGCTCGGTTGCTTTGCGCCTACCCAGGCATTTAGGGATAGCTAGCGGCGCCGGCGCGGGCAAGCAGCGCCCGCTCTCTCGATCAGCAGGGTGCTGAAAAAACCACTCCGGCTAGGCCGATGCGCACTCTTGAAAGTAGCACTTTGCGTAAAAGATGGCCGCTTTGCTCAATCTTCTCCCCCTGACCAAGGGGGAGATAAGAGAGAGTGCTGCGGAGACTTTTTCCGCAGCCTAGCAGGGTAAGATCAAGCGAGGTTTTCAATAATCACGATGCCCAGGGTCAAAATGTCGCCGGCGCGCCGAATGCGTGAGCGTGCCGCCCCGCCGCCCGAATCGGCGCTAACGCACATGGACCCGCGCGGGCGGGTACGGATGGTCGATGTCGGCGCTAAGCCGCCCACCCGCCGGATCGCGCTGGCGCGCGCCGCGGTGCGGATGGAACCGGAGACCCTCAGCGCCATCCTCGGCGGCTCGCTCAAGAAGGGCGAGGCGCTGGCGGCGGCGCGAATTGCCGGAGTGATGGCGGCTAAGCGCACCAGCGAGCTGATTCCACTGTGCCATCAGATTCCTCTGGACGTCGTGGAGATCGACTTTCAGCCCGATCCGGAGCATTCGCGGCTGGAGATCCAGGCGCGCGCCGTCACTCAGGCGCGTACCGGGGTGGAGATGGAAGCGTTGGTCGCGGCCAGCGTCGCCGCGCTGGTAATCTACGACATGGCCAAGGCGATCGACCGTGCGATGGTGGTCGAGCAAGTGCGCCTGGTCGGCAAGGAAGGGGGGCGCAGCGGTAAGTTTCGCCGCCCGGGAGAGCGGTCATGGCCGGTCACGCTTTAGCGCCCACGGGGCTGGGGACTGCCCCGCCAACGGTTGCGCGGGTGATTCTCAAGCCGGGGCGCGAGGGGCCGGTGCGCGGGCGCAATCCCTGGATTTTTTCCCACGCGATCGAACGTGTCGAACCCGCCGCACTCGATTCCGGCAGTGTGGTGAGCGTGCACGCTCACCTGGGAGCGGCGCTCGGCCAGGGCTATTACCATCCGCGCACGACCATCGCCGTGCGGATGCTGAGCTTCGATGGCGAGGGCGACATAAGCGAGATCGTTGCGCTCCGGCTGCGCCAGGCACTGGCGCTGCGCCAGCAGATGGTAGCCTCGGACACCTCCTGCTATCGCCTGGTCAACGGCGACGGCGACGGTCTCTCCGGGCTGGTCGTCGATCGCTACGGCGAAGTGCTGGTACTCCAGATCCTGACCGCCGGAATGGAGCGCTTGCGCCCGCTTGTCATCGAGCAACTGACCACTTTGATCGCTCCCCGCGCGATTATCGAGCGCAGCGCCGGCGCCGTGCGCAAGGAAGAAGGCCTACCCGATCGCGTCGAACTGGTTGCGGGCGAGAGCGGGGGCGAAGTGAGCGTGCTTGAGAACGGCTGGCCGATCGTCGTCGACCCCTATCACGGGCAGAAAACCGGCTCCTTTTTGGATCAGCGGGTCAATCGGCGCTGGTTCGGCCAACTCGCCGCCGGTCGCCGTGTGCTCGATGGCTATTGCTATGGCGGTGGCTTCGGCCTGGCCGCGATGAAGGGCGGGGCGCAAAGCGTGGTGGCGGTCGATACTTCCAGCCGGGCGCTGGCCTGGGCGCGGCGCAACTTCGAACTCAACGGTATCGAGGCCGACCGCTATGAGTTGCTAGCCGCCGACCTCCCGCGCTATCTGGCCCAGCATCCGCGCGCCTTTGATCTGATCGCTCTCGATCCGCCGCCGCTGGCGCGCAGCCGCCAGGACGTGCGCCAGGCCGAACATCGCTATGTCGAGATCAACGCAATCGCGATGCGCGCTCTGGCCCCCGGCGGGATGATGATGACCTTTAGCTGCTCCACCCATTTGCGCGGCGATGATTTTTTGCGCGCCGTGCGGGTGGCGCAAACCCAGGCCGGGGCCAATTTGCGCTTGCTCGCCACCCTGGGCCCCGGACCCGACCATCCGACCCTCCTGGGCCATGTTGAAGGCGGCTACCTCAGCGGTTTTCTGCTGTCTTCGCTGGACTGAGTCCGGCCCAGGCCGGAAAACGGTTACTTAATCGATGCCTAAGGAAATTCGGTCTGGCCAGCCAACCGTGCGGTCCGCGTTGTGCGCTACCACAGTCTTTCTGCTAAGGAATTATCCGTACTGCGGTGCAAACGGGGTTTAGAGATGTCCACCACAGCAGTGAAAAAGACCATCTCGCTTCCCGCCAAGCTTTCGCGCGAGGCGGAGGAAACCGCGCGCGCCGAGGGCAAAACGCTCAGCGCGGTGATTCAGGATGCCTTGCGCCGCAGCAGGGCGGAGCGCCTCAAGCGTGAACTGAAGGGGGCGCAACGTTACTGGAGCCGAAAGGCCAAGCAAAAAGGCGTTCTCACGTAAGAGGACCTGGAGCGGTACCTTGACCAGTGAGGTTCGACAGCAACATTTTATCTCGGTGCAGGCGGGAGCGCGGCGGGGGGGAGGGGAGGGCGACCCAGGATCAGGTCGCTGGCTTTGTCGGCGATCATTAGGACGCAGGCGTTGATATTGCCGCTGGTCAGATCGGGCATCGCCGACGCATCCACCACCCGCAAGCCATCGACCCCGCGCACCCGTAGTTGCGGATCCAGCACCGCCTGCTCATCGGTGCCCATCGCACAGGTGGCGCATGGATGATTGGCGGAAAAGGCCGTCCGCCGCATCCAATTTGCGACTTCCTCGGCGCTGGCGACTTCCCCACCAGGAGTCTTCTCGCCGCTGCGATAGGGTTTGAGCGGGGCGCGGCCAGCCAGCTCGCGCGCGATGCGCACGCCCTCTCGCAACGTGCGCAGGTCCTCTTCCTCGACAAAGAAATTCTGCAGGATGCGGGGCTTGTCCCTGGGATCGCCGGAGCGCAAGCTCAAGCGGCCGCGCGAGCGCGGATGGAGCAGGACGGGCGAGATGGCGAATCCGTCGATATAGGGCTGGCGTAGGCCGGGAAACCAGACGTCGGCGAAGAGCGCGGTGGAGCGGGTGAAAAATTGCACGTCGGGCACGGCCAGATTGGCGCCGCCAGTCTTGAGAAAACCGGTCACGCCGCCAGGAATCGCGGTGGCCGGGCCGGAGCCGAAGAAGTACGCCTGGAGCATCGCCAAGGCCGCCCGATCGGCCCGCATCAGGGCGTGAAACGGTCCCGGGGTCTGGCGCAGAAAGAACAGTGAGACGGCGGGGTGGTCCTGCAGATTGCCGCCCACGCCGGGCAGATCGACCACCGGCACGATCCCCACGTCGCGCAGATGATCCGCGGGGCCGATTCCCGAAAGCATCAGGAGCTGGGGCGAGTTGTACGCTCCGGAGGCGACAATTACCTCGCGATCGGCAACGATGCGCGAGGGCTCGCCGCCGGCGAGGTACTCCACGCCCACGGCGCGCCGCCCCTCCATCAAAATCCGCGTGGCGTATGCGTTACGATGCAAGGTCAGGTTGGGGCGCCGCAGCGCGGGATGGAGAAAGGCCACCGCCGCACTGCATCGGCGCCCATTACGCAGAGTGCATTCGGTACGGCCGAAGCCGTCTTGACGCTCGCCGTTGTAATCGGGATTGCTATCAAAGCCACATTCGCCGGCCGCCGCGATTAGCGCCTCGAAAAAGGGATCGGTGTTGGGCAGGCGGCGCACGCCTAGCGGACCATGATCGCCACGCCAGAAATTTTCGCCATCCTCCCAGCGCTCGTAACGACGGAAGTAGGGCAGAGTCTCGGCGTATGACCAACCCGCGCAGCCATTCGCCGCCCAGCGATCGTAATCGCCAGCGTTACCCCGCACATGAGTCATGTAATTGATCGAGGAGGAGCCACCCAGCACCTTGCCGCGCAGCGCCGGGATTGAGCGATTGTCCAGTCCCGGTTCGGGCTCGCTGTTATAGCCCCAATCGTGCAAGCGATGCTGCTGCATTTTGCCCAGGCCGATCGGGATATGGATGAGCGGATCGCGATCCTGGCCGCCGGCCTCCAGGATACACACGCGCAGGGCTGAATCGGCGCTGAGGCGCTCGGCCAGCACGCATCCGGCGGTACCTGCGCCCACGATTACGTAATCGTAATGGCTGTCCTGCCTCATGTTCGTTCTGTACCGGCGCGCGCGGCGCCCGCGTTTGCGGGCGCCGTTGACTAAAGTGCGTTCAGTCTAGCCACATCAGTTTGGCGGGATTGTCTTGTAGCATTACTTTGACCTCCTCGGGCTTGATCCCGAAAGCAAGCAAAGCGCGGATAAACACTCGCATCCCGTCGATACTGTCCATGTGCAGGACCTGGCCGAAGTCGCTGCCGATGATGCAGCGATCGGCGCCGATCTCCTTGATGGTGCGGATGGTCTCCATCGGATCGGCCACTGGCTGGTAGAGGCTGGGGATCATCGGCTGGCAGTAGGTGCCGACGTAAATCCCCAGGTCGGCGAGCTGCTTCATCTCGTCAAGCAGCAGCTTGTTGAGTTCCAGCAGCGGATGGTCCAAGGTCGCGCGCACGCCAATCTCTTTGGCTTTGCGCGCTAGCGGCAAAAGCTCGGTGAAATCGGTGTGGCCAAACCCGATTCCGACCTTCTTCTCGGTCGCCATCTCCATGATCTCGACCACTTCGGGCAGTACCTTGCCATCTTCTGCGACCAGCCGCACGCGCCCCTTTTCGGGATGGCCGGCGCCGCGCCAGAAGCCGAGTGAAGTGAAGGTGGGGAACCAAATCATCTTGAAGTTGGGATACTGGAGCGCAACCCGGATCGCCTCGGGATTCATCCCGAAGCAGGTGCCACTGCCGCCATAGATTTCTACCCGATGGGTCAACTCGCCCTTCTCGACCAGGTAGTCCAGGTGGCGCTGGGCCAGGTAGGCGGCGTTACAACTGATATTCCAATGATCCTTGAAGGCCAGCGCGCGCATCCCCGCCTTGGAGGCATCGATTCCAATCTGAATCATGTCCTGGGAGCGATGGACAAAATCAGGATAGGCGTGAATATGGCAATCGATCGCGCCCACCAGCAGCTCGTTTTCGATCCCCGGATAGATCTTGAGCATCTCGGGGTTGTCCTTGAGCATCTGGTAGAAGTAATCCTTGGCGTTGAGCTCGCGCACGCGCTTGACGGTAAGTACGCGTCCGACCAGGAGCTGCTCGGCGGCGGCGGCATCAGCGGCGAAATCACACATTCGTAAATCCTCGTGAGGGTAGGGGTTGATCTGGGCTCCGCGTCTCAGGCTTGGCGGCCCCAAGCCTCAATAAAGCGGCGCGCGTCTGCAATCACGTCGTCGGTGGCGGGCACGTAAGGGGTTACCAGGCGGGTCACGCCTGCGGCCTCGAAGGGGGCCAGCCGCTCCTTGATCTCGGCGATCGAAGTGCCCGGCACCACCGGCAACTTGTCCATGTACTCATCGGTTAGCTTAGCCATCGCGGCCTTGAAGCCGCCAGCACGAAAGGCCGCCTGAACCGCGCTTACCTCGGGCTCGAAACCCGAGGATTTGAGCATATCGCTGTAGTAGTCGGCGATATTGTAGAAGGTCAACACCTGGCGCAGGCGGCCGCGCGCGGTAGCGCGATTGGGATTGAGCGAGACCCGCGCCTTGGCGATGATTTCGATCTGGTTGGGATCGCGTCCAGCCTCGCGCGCGCCCTCGCGCACCGCCTCGGCCAGCTCCTTGATCTTGGAGGGAATCGCCATGTTGATGAAGATGCCGTCAGCGATGCGTCCCACCAGGCGCAGCATCCGCGGACTGAGTCCGGCCAGGTAAATGGGAAAATGGGTATGGGCGGGTTTCCAAGACAATTGGAAGCGCTCGCCGGTGGAATAGACCTCGCCCTGATACTCGACCCGCTCGCCGGCGGCGGTCTTGCGTACAATCTCCAGATACTCGCGCATTCGTTTCAGCGGCCGATCAAAAGTACCTCCATGCCAGCCCGCGATAGTCTTGTTGGCCACGCCCAGTCCCAGTAGCAGCCGTCCGCCCGACATATCCTGCAAGGTGGCGGCCTGAATCCCCATCGTGACCGGGCTGCGGCCGTAGATGTGATAGATGGCGGTGCCGACCTTGAGCGTGCGGGTGCGCGCCGCTACTCCGCTTATCAGCACCAGTGGGTCGGTGCTGTTGGACTCGCCTTTCCAAAACGCGCCGAAGCCCGCGGCCTCAACCGCAGGCGCCAGTTCCAGCAACCCAGCCACCGGATAATGGGCGGCGGAATTGAGCTCGATATCGTAATGCACGGCTCCTCCTTGACCTTAAGCGTCGCGCCCGGCGCGGCTTTAGCTCGCACCCAGGTAGATTCCCTTGGGGTCGATCTCCTCGCGCAGCAAACGCAGTTCATGTTCGGTAGGCAACGGGGTGAGTGCTACCGGCGGTACGATGCGCAAGGCGAAGCCGGTGTTGGCGCGTACCCGTTCCGGATCAATTCCGGGATGGACCGAGAGCAGTTGCGCGCCGCCACCCTGAGGATCGAAACCGATCACGGCCAAATCGGTAATCAGGCGGTAGGTCCCGCCGCCGCGCAACCCCATCATCTCGCGGCTCTGGCCCTGGCCGAAGCCGGGGCTGGTCAGATGGGCTACCGCGGCCGGCAGCTTACGCGCTTCGTGGCGCATGATCACGATCACGCGGCGGGCCAGCGAAGCCACGTCGTTGCCGCCCGCGCTGCCGTTGAAGTAGCGAACCCGGCCGCCTTCCTCGGCGAGCAGAGTGGTGTTGATGTTGCCCTGGCCATCGACCTCCAGGGCGCCTAAAAAGCCCACATCGACCACGCCCCGATGCAAGTTCATGCCGAAGATGTCGACGAAGCCGCTCCAGCAGGTGGCGCGATAGAAGATGCGCGAATCGGCCAGGCCGGCGGGCGTGTCGATCGGACTCATGTTGGTGACCCCGATCTCCAAGAGCGTGGTCAGGCCTGGAGCGTGGGTGCGCTGTGCCAGGATCGTGGCGACCTGGGGCAGGCCAATTCCCACCACCACCACTTCGCCATCGCGCAGCTCGCGCGCGCCCGCCGCCGCCATGATTTCGCTTCCTCGCACTTGCGCCATTGTCTGACTCGTCGCGCCGGAAAATTTCAGTAGCCCAGCACTCGATCCGCGCGCAGGCTCTCCAGATGTTTGAAGCCGGCCGCCAGCTCCAGGTATTGCCAGAAGTCTTGCGTGTCCCTTACAAAGCGGTCGATGTAGACGCCAATCCGATCGGCCGCGCGGGCATGCGAAACGTACAGCTCCAGGTGGCGCGCGTCGTAATCGTAGCAGCGAAAGACGGCGCTGGGATGGGCGCCGAAGGGCTGATGGACGACCGCCCCGACCCGATGGGCGGGAATCAGGGTGCGTTCGGGCTGTTGCTGAATAATCTCGGTGGGAACTAGCTCTTCGGTGACCACCACCACTTGGCGCGCGGCTTTGGCCGCTTCTTCGTTTTCCCAGCGGGGGCCGTCGATCTGCGCATTCCCCTGGCGATCGGCGCGCTGGACGTGGACGAAGGCGACTTCGGGGGTAAGGGCGCGCAGCAAAAGGTATTGTTCGCCGGTGAAGGGGCAGGTGAAATCACGTAACATCTCGGCGCCGGGGCCGGCCTGCAAGCGGCGCTCGATCTCAGAAGCCATCAAGGATTTGATCGGAATGCAGGACAGCCCAAGCGCGCCGGCCAGATAAGCGAAAGTCACCGACAGGCTGCTCATGTCAAGGGCGACTAGGGTGCTGCCAGCGCGCGCCCGGTTGACACATTCGACGCGTCCGAAGCGATCGAGAGAGCCGCCGCCGGCGATCAGGCGGCTGACCGCGCCGGCCCCCACCAGCAAATCGGTGTCCATCCCCATTACGGCCTGGGAAACGGTCAGGTCGCGCTTTCCCTGGCGAATCAGTTCGTGGACCGCCACCATCGAATTGCGCGCGATCGCGAACCCGCCCAAGGCTATATGGCTGCCGTCGGGAATGGCCGTGACGACTTCGGCTATACTCTTTACCTTGTCGGTCAATGGCACATCTTTCGGGCTTTGTGGCGTGCCACAAGGCGTCCTAGGCTGAAATCGCGGCAATCCTACCACGGCTCCGCGCTTGCGTAAAACGACCGCGGTCAACGCAGTCGCTCGCCACCGTCGAGTTGGTGCGGCGAGTCGGCGAGCATATGCGAAGGACTTGGCGCTTGGGGCGGTGGGAAACAGCAGTTTGCCCGTACGCGGTGGTGCACGGCAATGAGGAGTGGAGCGAGAAGCGGTCCCGGCGGCAAGTGGCGATAAACAAAGGTCGTCCGTGTCCGCTCTTCCACCGGGAGCGGATCTATCCTATTTAATGGCCACTGGCGGTATATCGCGGGAAGAGTGGAGAGCGTAACCGATGCTTAAACTTTACGGATCATCGCAGTCGCGCAGCGTGCGGGTTTTGTGGACCCTCAACGAACTGGGTTTGCAGTTCGAGCATTTTCCGGTGCTGCCGGGGCAGGCACGCACCCCAGAGCATCTAAAGCGCAATCCCAATGGTCATGTGCCGGTGCTGGAGGACAACGGTCAGCTCATTTTCGAGTCGCTGGCGATCAACATGCATCTGGCCGAAGCCTACGGTAAGGCGCCCTTCTGGCCGGCCACTCTGGGTGATCGAGCCACGCTCTACCAGTGGACGTTGTGGAGTCAGACCGAGGTGGAATGGGCTTATGCGCTGGTCCTGCGCCACACCGTCATTTTGCCTCCCGAGCAGCGCTCGGCGGAGGTGGTGGAGCAGGTCAAAGGACAGTTTGCCCATCCCCTGGGCGTGCTCAACAACTATTTGAACGGGCGCCAGTATTTGATCGGCGACAGCTTCAGCGTGGCTGATCTTAACGTGGCTGGAATGTTGCGCACACTGCCGCGGGTCAAGGTGGATCTGGCGGCCTACCCAGCGCTTTCTTCCTGGCTCAATCGATGCCTGGAGCGCGAGGCTTACCAAAAGGCTCTCAAAATGCCATGAAAAACACCGCGCCACGTCCTCGACAGCCAACGAGGCGGGACACTGCTACGCACCAACGACGGAGGGTTGGGCCGGTGCAGGTAGGCCGGCACTGATCACAGCCAAGGGGCGGCATGCTTGGACCGCGAGGCCGGCGGTAACCGCGGCGATGGCAAAGGCGATGAAGGCTGCATTGTAACCCGCGGTAGCATCGAACACGCGCCCGGCGGTGTAGGGTCCAAGCGCGCTACCGGCGGTGTAGGCGACCATCGTTAGCCCTGCAATACCGCCGTAGCGGCGCAGACCAAGCGACTCTATCGTCAGCAGCGGAAGCAAAGCCACTGGCGCGCTCCAACTAATGCCGAAGGCGCCGACCGCGGCGACCAGGATGAAGCCGCGGGCAGCGCCGATCAGTAAAATCGCGGCGCTGGCTTCGACCAGGGCATCGATCATCACGGTCAGGCGGCTGCCCAGATGATCGGCCGCGGCCCCTAATGAGATCTTCCCGACAAAGGTCAGGGCCAGCGCGGCGCTCAGCGCGGCGGCGGCTTGGTGGGTGGGATAACTGAGACCCTGCAAATAAACGACAAGATGGGCCAGGATACCGTTGGCGACCGAGCCACAGATCAGCTGCGCCAGCACGATAAGCCAGAACTCGCGAGTGCGCACCGCTTGCGCCACTTCCAGTCCAGGGGCCAGAGTGGCGTGAGTTTGGCGCGGCGCGAATTCGCCTTCGGGATGGCTCCGTAACAGATAGATCACGGGTAGCGCGAGCAGCGCAGGGGTCATCAGCAGCAGATAACTGGTGCGCCATCCCCAGTGCGCCATGCTGGCACTGATCACCATCACGATGACGCTTCCGCCCAAAGTCGGGCCGGTCATAGCGACGCCCATCGCCAAGCCCGGTCGGGCGCCGAACCAGTTGCCCACGATCAGCGCGCTCGGGATAAGCGTGCTCAACCCCACGCCAGCACCGACCATTCCATAGCACAGCAGCAGGAGGTGAAAGCTGTGGACGTGATAAGCCAGAAGGAAGCCCGTGCCTTCCAGGACGGCTCCCAAGGCCATCGCATAGCGAGGATTGAGTCGCCCCAGCAGCCATCCGGTAGTTAGCGAACCCACGCAGGCGCCGATTCCAAACAAGCTTGAGAGCAGCGAGATTTGCGCGCGGGTGGTATGAAAGAAAGACGATAACGGCTTGTAGAACAGGCCGGTGACGCTGGCGCCTGAGCCGTAGAGCAGGGCCATGATCAGCCACAGGGCGGCTACCATCAGCCAGGCTCGGTGTCGCTGTTTCATCGTCCCCATCCGGGCTTGCGCTGCGCGGCTACAGCGGCGCGCCGCCGGCTTGACGGGCGCGTACAGTTTGCCGCTCTCCCGGCGGCATGGTCTGGCTCAGCGGCCGGCAGGCGGCGGCGGCAAAGACGCCCACGAAGGTAAAGGCAGCCATCACCGCGAAGGCGTCGGCATAGCTGCCGGTGATATCGAAAATCCAGCCAGTGGCCAGCGCCCCCAAAGCGTTGCCAGCGGTGAAGGCAACGTTGGTCAGGCCGGCAATCGCGCCGTAGCGTTTGAGACCCAAGGATTGAATGGTCAGAAATGGCAGCAAGGCGAGGGGCGTGCCCCAGGTCAGGCCGTAGCAGATCAGGCCGGGGATCAGAAAATGGAGCCGCGCGGCACCAATCAGAAAGGCTACCCCGACTGCCTCGATGGCGAAGTTGAGCGCCGCCGCCCAGCGCGCGCCGACGCGATCCGCGGTCAAGCCGAGCGAAATTTTGCCCACCGAGGTCAGCAACATTACCAGGCTGAGAGCCTCGGCGGCATGGCTGCGGGTGTAAGCCAGGTTTTGCAGGTAGGGCACCATGTGAGTGAGGATGCCATTGGCGACCCAGCCGAAAAGGAATTGGCCAACCACGATAAGCCAGAACTCGCGCGTGCGCAGCGCCTGGCCCAGCTCGAATCCTTCCGAGGGCAGCGGTAGCTTGGCCGCGCCCTCCGGCATCTCGCGAATGGGCCGCGGCCGTAACAGGGTGATCAAGGGAATTTCGATGATCACGATCGGAATGGCCAGGGCTAGATAGGCATGGCGCCAGCCCCAATGGGTGATGGCGTAGTTGATGAGCATCACGGTGACCGCGGAGGAGGCGGAATTACCGGTCATCGTGATTCCCATCGCAATCCCGGCGCTGCCCTCCTCGAACCAGTTGCCGACGATAAAGGAAGCCGGCACCAAGGTGCTGATTCCAACTCCCATGCCCAGAATCACATAGCAGACCAGCAGGTGGGAGAAGCTTTGGACCTGGCTGGCCACGACATAAGTGAACACCAGCACGAGCGCGCCCAGGAGCATTACGCGGCGTGCGTCGACAAAGCCGATAAGCCAGCCCGAAATTAGAGCGCCCACGCAGGCGCCGACTGCTAGCAGGCTGGAAATAAGCGAGACGGCGGCGCGGCTGGTGTGGAAGGCCTGCGAAATGGGGCCCAGGAACAGGCCGGTAGTCGGGATCACGGTGGCCCACAGCAGGGCCAGCGAGATCCATAATCCTGCCACAGTCAACCATCCTCGGGTCCGTTGCGTCATCGCATCCCTCTGTTCTCCGAGCGCGCTAAATTACCGCGGCGCTGCTTTGCGCGGCGAGCGCGCCGCGGGAAACCCTGGCCAGCGGACGGCAGGCGAGTACTGCCATTGCATCAATCATGACCGCCAGCGCCATCGCCACGAAGGCTGGACGATAGCTGCCAGTTAAATCGAAGACCCGACCGGCAGCCAATGGCCCAATCACGTTACCGGCGGTAAAGGCCAAGTTGGTCAGGCCGGAAATGGCGCCGTAGCGTTTGAGCCCTAGCGATTCGATGGTAAGCAGCGGCAACAACGCTAGCGGAGCGCCCCAACTCACGCCGTAACAGGCGATCCCTGCGATCAAAAAGGCCGGGCGCGCGGCGCCGATGAGCAGCACCACTCCCATGCCTTCCAACAAAAAATTCAGCGACACGGTCACTCGGCTACCAATCCTGTCGGCGACCAAACCCAGCGAAATCTTACCGATCGCGGTGATGCCCAAGGCCACGCTGACTGCCAGCGCGGCTTGCCCGGCGCGATAGCCCAGACCTTGGAGGTAAGAGGGCAAGTGGGCCAGGATGCCGGCCGCCACGGCACCGAACAGAAATTGACAAAGCGCGATCAGCCAGAATTCTCGCCCGTGCAGAGCCACGCCAACTTCCAGGCCGTACAGATGCGGGGCAGGGGTGCCGGCGCCGACAGATTGAGGCGGGGACCCGCGCAAAACCAAGCCAAGAGGGAGGATGATGAGCATGACCGGTAGCGCCAGCACCCAGTACGCCGTGCGCCAGCCCCAATGGCTTAGGAGAAAGTTGATGACCAGGGCCATCACGCTGCCGCCGATCGATGTTCCCGTCATCGCCAAGCCCATCGCCAGGCCGGCGCCGGTGCCAAACCAATTGCCGATAATGAAGGAGACCGGAATCAGGGCGCCAATTCCCACCCCCAGGCCCAGCAGGCTGTTGGCGCCCAACAACAATCGGAAGCTATGAGCGCGGCTGGCCAATACGAAGCCCATCGCTTCCAGCAGCGCTCCGGCCATGATGACGCGCTGAGCCGGCCACCGGATCAGCAGCGCGCCAGAGACGAGCGCGCCCAGGCACATCCCGACCGCGCCCACGCTGGTCAGCAGCGAGACGCCGGCGCGGCTGGTATGAAAGGCCAGCGTGACCGCGCGGTAGTACAAACCGCTAGTAGGGATAGCGGAGCCAAAAAGCAGGGCGCATACCAGCCATGCTCCAACAACCGTCAGCCAGGCGAATTTAGGCTTCAACGATCCCCCGCTCGGGGCTCATGCGCTTGGTGGGCGATGGCGGCGCACAGCCTCGGGATTAGTGGAATCGGCACCCATGTAAACGCCTCGCTCCCAGGTGCGCTTCAAGGGGTCGGCCACCCGCAGTGCCATCCGCCCGATATGCTGGATGTCGATCTCGACCAGCTCGCCGTCCTGTAGCGCACCCAACCCTTCGTGGTTGGTGCCGCAGGCTATCAAGTCGCCGCTGTTGAGGGTCATGACGGTGGAGGCAAACTCGACCAACTCCGGCACGCGATGTTCCATGTCGTCGGTGCTGTAGTTATGGCGCAATTCACCGTTATTCCAGAACCGCACGTGCAGATCATTGGGATCGGCAATCTCGTCGGCGGTAGCGATACAGGGACCGATTGGCGCAAACGTGTCGAAGGATTTGCCCAGCCAGCTCCCCTGTTTCCAGGTGTAGCGTCCCTGGCCGCGCGCCGACACGTCAATCAGCGCCGTGTAGCCGAAGACCGCGCGCCGCCAATCCGCCGCCGCCACCATCTTGGCCGGCCCCTTGATTACCAGGGCGAGCTCCGCTTCGTGCATGAACATCCAAGGCTCGGTGAACTCGGGCAGGCGAATCGTGTCACCGGGCCCGACCACGGCGTCGGGGTTTTTCAGAAACATGTTGAGGGGGCGCGGCTCACGCTGGGCGTGCTCCCAGTAATTGGCGATGCAGCACAGGATTTTGCCCGGCCGCGGCAACGGCGGTAACAATCGCACCCGATCGGAGGGTAGCGCGGGGCCTTTGGAATCAAGCTCCGCCAACACCGGCCGCAGCTCTTCGAAGCGGTTAATGATCCCCTCCATCGTGAGTTCCGGAGTGTGACCTCGCGGCACCGCCGCCGCAATATTGACGATTCCACGCGTGGTCATCAGACCGGGGCAGATTTCTCCTTGCTCCGTCTGAAATAAAACCAGCTTCATTCTGGACCCTCCTCGGCGAGCTTTGAAGCTTGCGCCACAGGCTAGGCGGGTAGCGGCCAAAAAGCCATCCCGACGCAGCTCCCTTAAAGCGGATTGCTAAAAATGCTAGCACTCGACGTGGCGCTAATCGCGCGGGGAGGACAAAGTCATGTCAGCCACGGCTCGCGAGGCTCGTTTT
Source organism: Candidatus Binataceae bacterium (assembly GCA_035294265.1). Classification (NCBI taxonomy): domain Bacteria; phylum Candidatus Binatota; class Binatia (SeqCode); order Binatales (SeqCode); family Binataceae (SeqCode); species Binataceae bacterium (SeqCode). Next base: position 14,644 of record DATGLK010000052.1, on the reverse strand, counting down.
CGAATGGTGGTCGAGCGGGATTTGGCGGTGCCGATGCGCGACGGCACGATCCTTTACGCCGATCTGTATCGCCCCGACGCGCCTGGCCGCTTTCCTGCCCTGGTGATGCGTACCCCTTACGACAAGGGGCAATCCACCTCCCCCGAGCGCGAATACTTTGCGAGCCGTGGCTATCTGGTAATCGTGCAGGACACCCGCGGCCGCCATTCCTCCCAGGGCCAGTTCGTGCCCTTCGTGCACGAGCACAACGACGGCCACGATACCCTGCGATGGGCGGCGCGGCTGGGGCAATGCAACGGGGTGGTAGGCAGCGTGGGCCAATCCTACCTGGGACTGGTGCAGTACTTGGCCGCGCCCAACGCTCCCGCCGAACTGCGCGCGGCCGCGGTGACATCGGGGCCGGTCACTTATTTCGAAGACTTCATCTATCGGCGCGGAGTCTTCGAGCTGGGCTGGATGCTGGGTTATTTCATCACAATGGTACGTGACAGCTTGGCCCGCCAGGGGCTTTACGAGCAGGAGCGGGCGCGACTGGACAGCTATTTGGAGGATCCGAAGCAACGCTTCTCGCCACTTACCCTGGAGCATTACCTCCATCTGCCGTTGGCCGATTGGGGCGAGCGATTGGGCCAAGGCGCACCCTATTTCAGCGATTATTTGCGCAACTGGCGCTACGGTTCGTATTGGGAGCAAACCGACCTGCGTGGACGAATAGGTGAGATCGACCTGCCGATGTTCCATATCGGCTCGTGGTACGACGTCTTTCAGTACGACACCCTGATGATGTACCAGGGGATGCGCCGGCAGGCTAAAAGCGAGGCGAGCCGACGTGCGCAGAAGCTGCTGATGGGACCATGGGCCCATCTGCTGCCCTATTCGATCCCCACCTCCAAGGGCACTGGGGAAAGCGATTTTGGTTCGGAGGCCCTAATCGAACTCAACGCTTATCAGCTTCGCTGGTTCGATTATTTTCTCAAGGGCATGGCTAACGGGGTACTGGAGGAGCCGCCGGTACGCATTTTCGTGATGGGGCGTAATCAATGGCGCGACGAACAGGAATGGCCGCTGACAAGAACGCGCTATACCAAGCTTTATCTGCATAGCGAGGGGCATGCCAATAGCCTTCGCGGCGACGGTCGGCTTTCCTTCACCCCGCCTGGCGAGCAGCCGGCAGATGGTTATGCCTACGATCCGCGCAATCCAGTTGCCACTCGCGGAGGCACCGTGCTCAGCCTTCCCAACGGGGTTTACGACCAGCGGGAAATCGAAGAGCGAGCTGACGTACTGGTGTATACGGGAGAAATTTTAGAGCGAGAGCTGGAGATTACCGGTCCGGTTACTTTGACGCTATTTGCATCATCGTCGGCGCCAGATACGGATTTTTGCGCCAAGCTTTGCGACGTGCGGCTCGACGGCTACGTGCAGAATTTAGTAGAAGGCGTCATCCGCGCTCGCTTTCGCGAATCGTTGTCGCAGCCAAGCCCCATCAAGCCAGGCGAGGTCTATCGCTTTTCAATTGATTTATGGGCAACCAGTCATGTGGTTAAGCCCGGCCATCGCTTGCGGCTGGAAATTACCTCCAGCAACTTTCCGCGCTATGACCGCAACCTCAACACCGGCGAGGACCCTATGTTGGGGACACGTATGCAAGTCGCGCAGCAGCGCGTCTTCCATGATGTCCGCGCTCCCTCTCATTTGGTCTTGCCGATCATTCCCTAACCCCGTGGTGCCAACAGTGGGCCGAACTGGGTCGGCGTCGCCACACTCCTCCTCGACCTCCGCCCTCACCACGCCGCGCGGCAGCGGAGGCCGCTTCAAGGTAGACGCCATCCTAATTGGCCGCAACCAGCCGCGGCCGCCGCGCGTTAGGGGAGGGCGAAGCAGGCCGTTTGGTGAGCGCGGGCTGAGCAGCTCGCGCCAGAGCGTCGTCGCGAGCGGGCCACCAAATAGCTGGGATAAAAGCCGCCGCTGCCGCAAAAACCGCAATTAGTAGTGTCATTATTTTGTTTACCTCCTGACGAGCACTGGTATAAGCAATTTCTGGACCAGCGCCCTTTGAAGATAAACCTAACCATTCGACTAGACTTTTCAACGATCCGTCGAAGAGAATCTGATGCGAATTGCGAAAGCGTTATCGCGCTTTGCAATCGTCCCCAGGCGGCGGTGCCGCGGACGGTCTCTCCTGTCTGCCTTTTCTATCCGGCCAAAGTCAGGGTGCGGCGGGCGCGCTCGACGATGGGCAAGTCGATGAGTTGGCCGCCAAAGGCGATTGAGCCGTCGCCCCGAGCCTGGGCCTGCTCGAAGGCGGCGATGACCTGGCGGCAATGTTCCAATTCGTCTGGGGTGGGGGTAAAGACCTGGTTGATGGCTTCGATCTGCGAGGGATGGATCAGCGACATCCCGGTGAAGCCTAGCCGGCGGGCCTGGGTCGCGTAGCGGGTCAGACCCGCGCTATCCTGCAGATTGGGCCAGACGCCATCGACAGCTTGGACGTTGGCTGCGGCGGCGGCTAGGGCGATGGCCGAGCGCGGATAGAGTAGCTCGCTGGCCTCGCCCTCGCGCTTGATGGGCAAGCCCAATTCCCGGCCGAAATCCTCGGCCCCGAACATCAGACCAATGACCCGCGGTGAAGCGCTGGCGATAGCGTGGGCCTGCATTAGGCCACGTGGGCTCTCGATCGCGACCATCAACCTAACTCCGCCTGCCTCCAGCCCGCAGTGTGTCTCGCGCGCATCGAGTAGGCCAGCCACCAATTTGATTTGTTCGGCCGTTTCCACCTTGGGCAGCAACAACCCCTCCAACCCCGGGGCCAGGACGGCGGCCAGGTCGTCCTGCATACGTTGATGGCCGATAGCATTGATTCGCACGTAGCGGGCGGGTGTCGGCCCCATTTGGTGGGCTCGCGCCAAGCTTTGACCGACCAACAGGCGAGCAGGATCCTTTTCCGCCGGTGCTACCCCGTCTTCGAGGTCGAGCATGATAGCGTCCACGCTGGTCAAAGCCAGCGCCTTGTCGATCATGCGTTGGCGGCTACCGGGCACGAACATCCAGGAGCGTAAGAGCTTTTGCACGTAATTCTCCCTGAGCGCGGCCGTTTAATAGGAGCGGGGAAGGCCGAGCACGTTCTGGCTGAGAAAGGCGAGCACCAGATTGTTGCTGACGGGGGCGGTAATGAAGAGTCGAGTTTCGCGGAACTTGCGCTCGATGTCGAAGTCGCGCGCAAAGCCGTAACCGCCGTGGGTATTGAGGCAGACGTTGGCGGCCTCCCAGGAGGCCTCGGAGGCCAGCCATTTCGCCATGTTGGCCTCGGCCCCGCATTTGTGATTGCGATCGAACTTGGCTGCGGCGTCCATCCGCATAAGATCGGCGGCGCAGATCCGCGCATAAGCCTGCGCGATTGGAAACTGGATACCTTGGTTGGCGCCGATCGGACGGCCGAAAACCTCGCGCTGGCGCGCATAGTTAGTCGCTCGTTCGATAAACCAGCGGCCGTCGCCCACGGCCTCGGCGGCAATCAGGATGCGTTCGGCGTTCCAACCGTCGATGATGTAGCGAAAGCCGCGCCCTTCCTCGCCCACCAAGCAATCGGCGGGAATCTCGACGTCGGTGAAGGTCAGGCTGTTGGAGTGATGGTTGATCATCAAGTCCAGCGGCCGGACCTCCAACTCCCCTTTGACCTCACGCATATCGAGCAAGAACACCGACAAACCCTGGGTTTTGTCCTTGAGCTCGGCGTAGGGCGTAGTGCGGGCCAAAAGCAGCATCAGATCGGACTCCTGGACTCGCGAGATGAAGATTTTTTGGCCGTTTATCACGTAATGGTCGCCGCGGCGCACGGCGCGGGTCTCCAGCTTGGTGGTTTCCGATCCGGCATTGGGTTCGGTCACGGCGAAGGCCTGCAAACGCAATTCGCCGCGCGCGATCGCGGGCAAGTAGCGGCGCTTTTGCGCCTCGCTACCGTGGCGCAGGACCACGCCCATCGTGTACATCTGGGCATGGCACGCGGCCGAGTTGCCACCGCAGCGGTTGATCTCTTCAAGGATGATGCTGGCTTCGGTGATACCTAAGCCCGAGCCGCCGTATTCCTCGGGGATCAGCGCGGCCAGATAGCCGCTGCGCGCCAAGGCGTCGACGAAAGCCTGCGGATAATCGCCGCGGCGATCCAGCTCGCGCCAGTAGGCGTCGGGGTACTCGCGGCATAGCTGTTGTACACCGGCGCGAATTTCGGCCTGATCTTCGGCACTCCCGCTGCTCATCTGTTGTTCCTTCACCCTACGGTTGTAATATATGCGCCAGCATAGTGGGAAGCAGGGCGCCAACTTGCGCCCGCTGCCTTTCGTCGCACGTCCCGCGTCATTTTTAGGCGAGGCTCAGGAGGGATCAACATGCCCATCAAAGCGGGCTGGGAAGGACGTTATTTCGAGGATTTCGCTCCCGGCGACATCTATCGCTGCCGGCTGGGGCGCACGGTCACCGAAGCCGACAATATCTGGTTCACGCTGCTGACCAACAATACCAACCAAATCCATTTCAACAACGAGTACGGCAAGCGCACTGAGTTCGGCCGCTGCCTCATCAACAGCGCCCTTACCATGGCGATCGTCGCTGGGATGAGCGTGGCCGACGTGAGTGAAAACGGCTTTGCTCTGGGCTGGGATCAGATCACGTTGCCTAACCCGCTGTTCGCCGGTGACACCCTGTATTCGGAATCCGAGGTGATTGAAAAGCGCGAGTCCAAGTCCAAGCCGCAGTGGGGAATTCTGAAGGTGCGCACCCGCGGCATCCAGCAGGAGGGCAAGGTAGTGATCGATTTTGTACGCAGCGTAATGGTCTGGAAGAGGGCTTATGCCCCCAAACAGGACCTGTTCCCCGAGCCGGTGGCGCGATGAGCGAGGGCAAGGCGGCTTCTCCCGCGCCGGTGCGGCGCGCGCTTGACGGAATCAAGGTGGTGGCCTTCGAAGCCTCGGTAGCCGCGCCCCATTGCAGCCGGATGCTAGCCGACATGGGCGCCGAGGTAATCAAGATCGAGCGACCGGGGGAGGGTGACCTGATTCGCCATTGGGACAGCGCCGTGCATGGCTTGTCATCAGGCTATGTGTGGCTTAACTGGAACAAGCGCAGCCTTGCGATCGATGTCAAACAACCGGCGGGCAAGGAAGTCATTCTCAAACTGGTCGCCCAGGCCGACGTGTTTCTGGAAAACTTCGCGCCTGGAGTGGTCGAACGGCTGGGACTGGGACCTGCCGACCTTTGCCAGCTCAATGCGCGTCTGATCTACTGCTCGCTTTCAGGCTACGGCCAGCAGGGCCCTTATCGTGACGTCAAGGCCTACGATTTGCTAGTTCAGGGTGAAAGCGGAATTATCGCCACCACCGGTTACAAGGATCAGATGGCACGAGCAGGCATCGCGATCGCGGACCTGACCTCCTCGATGTATGCCGCGCTTTCCATCATGATGGCGCTCTTTCAGCGCGAACGCAGCGGTCGCGGGCAGACCATCGATCTGTCGATGTTCGAAGCGATGACCGCCTGGCTGGGCTACTTCCCCCATTACTATTGGCATCGCGGCGAGGAGCCCGAGCGTACCGGAATGCGCCATCCCTATATCACGCCTTACGGACCCTATCGGGCGGGTGACGGAGTTTGGGTTAGCGTTGCGGTGGCGACGGCCCAGGATTGGGTCAAATTCTGCAAGCTGGTGCTTCAGCGCCCTGATTTGTTGGAGGACGCGCGCTTCGACACCGTCGAGCATCGGCGACACAATCGCGCGGTACTGGAGGAAATTGTCGAAAGATTGTTCCTGACCCAGCCCCATCAGGAATGGCTGGCACGCCTGCGCGCCGCCGACATGGCCTATGGCCTGGTGCGAGGAATCGGCGAGGTCCTAAACCACCCGCAGATCGAGGCTCGACAGATGATTGGAGAGGTCGATTCGCCGGTGGGGCGGCTGCCGGTGATGCGCTCGCCGATGCGGCTATCGGACAGCCCGCCGCGGTTCGATCGGATTCCGGACTTGGGCGAAGACAGCGAGGCCATCCTGCGCGAGCTGGGTTACGACGACGCGGCGATCGGCAAATTGCGCCAGGACAAAGTGATCTGACGGCGCCCACCTTGCGTTGGAAGAAAGCTTAAAACGTGAAACCGGAATTCTTCGAAGATTACCATGTGGGCGCCATCCACGAGTTTGGCAGCGCCAGGGTTGATGAAGCGGAACTCATCGATTTCGCCAGCCGTTACGATCCGCAATACCTGCATATCGACCGCGAGGCAGCCGCTCGCGGCCCTTTTGGCGGCTTGATCGCCAGCGGTTGGCATACTGCTAGTATTACAATGCGGCTATTGGTAGAGCATTTCATTCCCGCCGCCTCCAGCCTGGGCTCGCCCGGCATCGATGAGCTGCGCTGGCTGCTCCCGGTCCGGCCGGGTGATGAACTGCGCGTCAGGGTGACGGTGCTAGAGGCACGCCGCTCGCGCACCAAGCCCGACCGCGGGCTGCTCAAATCCTTGATGGAAGTCTTCAATCAACGGAACGAGCTGGTGATGAGCATGCGGGCGCTGAATTTCGTCCGTCTGCGCCATCCCGCGGGCTGAGCAAATGCGCTCAGGCCGCGCTGGATTGCAACTGGATGTAGTTCTCCAGGCCCATCCGGGCGATCATGTCCAACTGAGTCTCGATAAAATCGACGTGGGCTTCTTCGTCCACCAGAATCTTCTGCAGCAAGTCGCGCGTGGCAAAGTCGCGCGCACCCTCGACATAGGCGATCGCGTCGCGCAGATCTCCCAGCGCCTTGCGCTCCAAGCGCAGGTCTGCGTCAAGCACTTCCTTGACGTTTTCTCCGATTAGCAGCCGATCGAGATCCTGTAGATTGGGCAGACCTTCCAGAAACAGCACCCGTTCGATGACTGCATCGGCGTGGCGCATTTCGGCTATCGATTCCTTATATTCGTACTCTCCCAGCTTGTGAGTGCCCCAGTGTTTCAACTGGCGCGAATGGAGAAAGTACTGATTTATGGCGGTCAGTTCGTTACGTAAAACGAGGTTGAGGAATTGGATGATCCGAGGGTCGGTCTTCATCGACCAGCCTCCTGCCAATTGGTTAGCCTATCACAGAAACGGCGATGCGGGGGTCGCAGGGATGGGTGGATGCCTTGTCACCCTTTGCTAGCGCATTCCAACGGGGTACGTGCGGCCGCTTGCTGCTGGGAGGGCTGCAAAAACGTGCGCATCGAGGGTACGCACTTGCCGCAGGCTGGGCGTACAGCCATCGCGCGATACAGCGCGGCGACCGATTCGGCGCTCGCGGCGCGCGAGCGGAGTTGGCGGTCGGTTAGGGCATTACAGACACAGACATACATGCGGACACCTCAGATATTGAGAATCATTATCAACAATCGCCTGGTTTGGCAAGTAGCCGTTTAATAATTTTTAGTAGATGGAAAAGTTCGACGCGGTGGTCGTTGGTGCGGGGGCGGCCGGCCTGATGTGCGCCCTTACCGCCGGCCAGCGGGGCCGGCGCGTTTGCGTCCTTGAACATGGCCCGCAAGTGGGAGCGAAAATCCTGATTTCCGGTGGAGGGCGGTGTAATTTTACCAATCGCGAGGTGAGCGCGGAGCGGTTTCTTTCTGTCAATCCACATTTTTGCAAGTCGGCCCTTAGCCGTTACACGCCATCCGATTTCATCGCTTTGGTCGAACGCCATGGAATCGCCTATCATGAAAAAACCCTCGGACAATTGTTTTGCGATGGTTCGGCACGCCAGATTGTCGAAATGTTGCTGCACGAGTGCGCCCAGGCCGGGGTCGAGATTCGACTCAATTGCGCGCTGAGGGAGATTGTCCATGCCAATGGTTTTTGCCTTGCCACGGCTAGAGGCGCGCTGGAGGCTGCGGCCTTGGTGATTGCCACCGGCGGCCTGTCGATTCCTAAGCTTGGCGCTAGTGGCTTTGCTTATGATGTTGCCCGCCGATTCGGTCTGCGAGTAATCGAGCCGCGGGCGGGGCTGGTGCCGCTTCGTGTTGAGGGCGAAGCGCTGGCGCTGTGCCAGGAACTGGCGGGGGTTTCGCTCGAAATCTCCGTAAGCTGCGGCAGGCAGGCCTTTCGCGAGAATCTCTTGTTTACTCATCGCGGCGTTTCAGGTCCCGCGATACTTCAGATTTCGTCTTACTGGCAAGCCAGCGATATGGTGCGATGCGACCTCCTACCTGATGTCGATAGCGAGGCCTGGCTCAAGGACCGCAAGCGCAGCCGGCCTGCGGCGGAACTGAAAACCGTGCTGGCCGAGATGATGCCTGCGCGGTTGGCCCGCGCGCTGGTTGCTCTGCAGGGTTTGTCAGGCCCAATGGCCAGCCTGTCCGACCGAGACTTGCAAGCGTTCGCGCGCAGGCTCAAAAGGTTCCCTATCCGAGCATCGGAGTCGGAGGGATGGGCCAAGGCCGAGGTGACAGTAGGCGGGGTCGATACGGCTGCTCTTTCTTCGCGCACAATGGCGGTGCGCGAGGTCCCTGGTTTGTACTTTATCGGCGAAGCCGTCGATGTGACCGGCTGGCTGGGCGGTTATAACTTCCAATGGGCCTGGGCCAGTGGCTGGTGCGCAGGTCAGGCAGTGTAAGATCGAAGGGCGCACCTCGGGCACTCGAATTCTTAAGCGCTTTATGAGCACTTTTTAGCAGCTGCAAGGTAAACGCAGGCGATACCGGCCGCGGTGCCACTTTTCGAGATAAGCCGGCATCGCCTGAGAGAAGAGCCCTCCCTCAAGCCGTGGGAGTTAGGGTCTGCACCCGGGTACGAGTGTCCTGAGTGAGTACTACATCGTTGACGTCGCGACCCAGCTTGGTGCCGTCGGAAAACGTCAAACGGATGGTGTAATTGAATTTCCAAGTCTCACTTTTTTTAGGGACAAAGCTGACAGTGGCGTTAAGCCTGGCAATTGGTCGGCGCTAATCGAGGTAGCGACATCCAGGGCGAAGGGACCGTTGGTGGAGTTGGAATCAAAGCGGCCGGTCAGATCGCGTACCTGTGCGATTTGCGCTCCGGCCCGGCTTAGGGTGACAGACACCGCGGTGTCCGCCGGCTTGGCGCGGTCGGTAGTGTGAAAAACGATCGAGGCAGCTACCAGCTTGGCGGCTTTGGTTGGGGTCTGGGCTTGAACGGGATCGGCAATGAATTCCACCAGGAGGGCAAGCACGACAATAAGTAGGGAAACCTTGAACGAAATTGGTGCAGCTGTGCGCATAAGCGAAACCTCCACCTAGTAAATGGTTTGAAATCTCAAACCGAGAGCAGGCCAGGCGTTGCCTTTCAACCAAGGCTAACCGCTCGCTAGCGCCACGCAACAAAATATCGCTAAGTAGCCCCGCGGGTTTGCGCGGCGGACGCTTTGTCAGTATGTGTTGGATTCACGAGTTGCCATGGCAGCGTACTGGACCGGCTTAAGACGGATCTTGATAGCCACCATCGTCAGCGGCCTGCTGGCCGGCGTGGGCGGTTGTGCCAGCGTTCACCCGGCCAGCAACGTGCCGGCGGTGGATGCCACTGGCACCTGGGATGGTCAGAGCCAGGTGACTAATTGCGGGCTGATGGCGACAGGTTCGATGGCGCGATGCAACGCCATCAATTTGATCAGCATTTCGCTCAGTCAAAACGGTACCGACTTGAGCGGAGCCTATCATTGCTCGTACGGCAATATGATTTGTCGCGATGGCGGTTCCGATGATGCCGGTCGTATCAGCAACGGCTGGGTTAGCGGCGCCAATGTTTTCATAACGGTGGAGATTCTTTCCGACGGTTCGACCTGCCGCTTCAATGGAAGGCTGAGGGGAAGCAAGTTGAACGGTAGCTACGAATGCTATCAAGGTGGCGGATTGGTAGAGGAGGGGATCTTTCAGGCCGATCGCCTAGGCGGCTAGGCAAACGGCGCTCAACATGCCGTGGGCTGGCTAGGTCTGCGACAGCCAGGCGATTCCAACCAACACCAGCATCACCGCGCCCAGGCGTGCCGGGCTCCAGCTCTCATGCAGAGCGAACAGGCTCAGCCCCAGCGTAAACAAAGCTTCTACCCCAAGCACAAAGATGTATGCCAAGCCCAGGTCGACGCGGCGCATCGCAACCGCCTGCAGGCTGGCGGAGGCCACGAACAGGACCAGGAAGGAAATGCTGGGCAGTGGTCGTGATAGTCCGTGAGAAAGCTTCATGAAAAAGCCGCCAAGCGCATAGCCCGCGGCGGCCACGATCAGTTCGAACAGTGCCATAGAGTGTAGGCGCGTAGCCGCGGGTGAGCGGGTGCACGCGCGCTTGGCGATCAGGCTTGGGGTGGGAAAAGTTGTGCGCCGCTCTCTTCGTCAATCACCGTGATAGCGCGTACTGGGCAACTGCGCGCTGCGGAGATTACTACCGCTGCGGACGCGCCCTCGGGGTTGACCACCTCCGACTTGCCTTCCGCGTCAAAGCCGAAAACCGCAGGAGCCGTTTCAGCACAATCGCCGCTGGCGATACACAGCTCCTTGTCAACCATGATTTTAAGCTTGGCCATCGCTCCCTCCTGCGCCGAGACCATCGGTTGGGGTTGCTCGTGAAATTGCCTCACAATAGGTTTGTCGGGCGGGCTGCGCAAGTGCCCGGGCAGGGTCCTCAACCTGGAAAGGAGTGGCAAGTTGATAATTGGTAGCGGCATCGATTTGATCGAGGTGGCGCGGGTACGTCAAGCGCTGGAACGTCCGCATACCGGGCCGCGCTTTTGCGCGCGCATCTTCACGCCCGGCGAGACTCGCTACTGCGAGGCCCGCGGGCGGGCGCGCTACCAAAGTTACGCCGCGCGCTTCGCGGCCAAGGAGGCGACCATGAAGGCGTTGGGCACGGGTTGGAGCGCCGGCGTAGGCTGGCGCGATATCGAGGTGGTGCGCGAGCGCGGGCGGCCACCCACCATCAAGCTGTGGGGCACAGCGGCTACGCTGGCGGCGCGGCGCGGAATCAACGCCTTTCACCTCAGTATCAGCCACAGCGCCGAGCAGGCAGTGGTCGCGGTAATCGCCGAGGGCTAGTGTCGCGTCTCTGACCAAGAGCGCTTCGCGATCGCCGCCAATGCAACGCGAGGCTTGTTGTCGCTTACTGGTCTAGCTTGCAGCAGCTTTGGACGTCGTTCTGGGCCCGGTCGGCGTCCATCGGATAGAGATGGGGATGGCCGACCCAAACGCCCCAACCAATCTCTTCTTGCACATAATTGACGCTTCCAGGTGCAATATCCAGCTCGACCTGATCTTCCCGGTCCGTGGAAGCACGGCAGCGTACCGTGCCGGGTTTGACGACGAACGCGTGGTAACCACCTGGGCCTACCGCTGCGCGCAGTGAGCCACAGGTTACCACGGGATGGAGTAGCGAGCCGCCGAAGCGATAGGGACGATAGACGTAAATCACCGCGTCTTGCGGCTGGATGGCAACCGGTTTGAAGGCCGGTCCGCTGCTGGCGCAGGCCCCGAGCATCAAGCCCGCAACCATAACCCAACATGCGCGGGCCTTCACTCGGTAAATCCTTGAACGGGGGGCTGGCGAGCGTGCGCCACCGCCGCGCGCAGGCGGGCGGCATCGCTCACCAGATCGGCCGCCAGAGCCCGGCGTACCTCAGCTCGGGCGCGTCGCTCCAGTTGCATGAAGGTGGGGCCCGAATAGATGGTGTAGGGCTGTTCCACTTGCGCTTGCGCGGTGTAATTACCTAGAACTTGGGCGCCTTGCGTTATTGCCACCGAAGCGAAAGCGGTTACTTGATAGTAGCCCAGGGGATGGCCGGCATAGGTGCGCGGATCGAAAGCGGTGCGCCACATTGGCAAGGTCACGTGGTCGTGGCTAAGCTCTTCGCGGAAGGAAAAGACCACTCCTGGAGTGCGCGCCAAGTCCGCCAGGGCGGCCGGTGGATCCCATGGTCCAGGTGGCACATCCGCGGCGGAGGCGGGCTGGGAGGGCGGCGCCGCGGACGAGGACTGGGAGGGCGCGCTGGCCAGCGCACACCCCGCCGCCAATACCATCACTGGCAGCCAGCGCGGGTGAGGCTTAACCCGAGCCCATCGCGACCGGTGCGGCGTGGATAGCCCTGGTTCGTTCGGTGGCCGCCGGATTGCGATAGACGTAGAGTTCGGTGTTGTGAAGGCGGCCGGCCGCTTTGTCGGTATGGTCAATTTGGTAAGTAACCTCGCGGAAATGGTCCGCGTACTGTCGATCGGCATTGTAGACCTGGTTGAACTTCCATAACATCCGCACGAAATTGGTCTGCCCGCGCAGCAGCAGACCCAGAGTAGTCCACGACAGATCGCGCAGCGCGGCGAAGCCGAGATGCTTGCGATCGATAACCGCCTGGGTCTTGACCAACTCCTGGTAAAATTTAAGCAGCGGTAAACGCGTAGGCAGTACCGCATGCTGAATATCGAATAGACGATAGTCGCGGGTAGTCAGTTTACGCGCGCCGGTTTGCCAAATCTCAGTGCCAGGATAGGGAGTGGCCACCGTCAAGTGGACGATCTCCGGAATGGAAAGGGCCCATTCGCGGACGAAACGGAAGCGTTGCTCGTCCCAGTCAGGATCGGCGATAAGATTGATCGCGACCGTCAATCCTAATTTGCGCGCCACTTCCAAAGCTTGCAGGTTAACACTGACCGAAGAGCGTTTGCGATGGGCGCGCAGGGCGTCGGCGTCGATCGCCTCCAGACCCAAAAACATGTACTCCAGCCCCAGGCGGCGCCAGTAGGCGAACACCTCCTGATTGCGGCACAGCACATCGGTGCGGGTTTCGAGATAATAACGCTTGCGGATCCGGCGCTGCTCCAAAGCGTGCCCGATGGCGAAGCCGTCTTCGGGATGGACAAAAGCTACGTCGTCCACGATGAATACGTTGGGTTCGTGGATGGAGGCCAACTCGTGCGCCGCCGCCTCCGGTGACAGCTTGCGATAGCTGCGTCCGTAAAAAGTCCATGCGCTGCAAAACGAGCAGTCCCAGGGGCACCCGCGGGTAAATTCCACCGAGGCGCAAGGGTCGAGCATGCCAATAAAATAGCGCCGCCGGCGGCGGGCCAGATGACGGGCGGGCAGGAAACTTTCCAGTGAATCCACCATCCGCGGCGGCGGCCCAAAGCCCTGCGCCGTCACCACCCCGGGCACCTGGAGCAGGTCGCGATCCCCGATCGCCTCCATCAAATCCGCGCCCGCTGCCTCCCCTTCGCCGCGCAACACGCAATCAATGGCACCTGCGCCGTGTTCGATAAGCTCGCCTGCTACAAACGACGCGCTGTGGCCGCCCACGAATACAAAGCAGCCCTGGGCTTTGGCCAGTTTGGCCAATTCCACCACCTCGGGTAGGTTGGCCAGATAGTTGAGCGATAGCCCCACCGCACGCGGCTTGAAGGAGCGCAACTCGCGGGCATAATCGGCGCCGGAAAAAACCTGCAGGTCCACCAGACGGACCTCATGGCCGGCGGCCAGCAACGCCGCGCCCAGCCGTTCCAAGCCTAGCGGCTCTAGGCGCAGGTAAATCTCGCTGTAGGTAAGCGGACCAGGATGGGCCAACAGAATACGCATCGGTAACGCCACTCTTGGAGTCTTGAGTTTATCTGCTTAATTATCAGCCAAAAGGTTTGTAGGCCGCTTTTTACATCGATATATATCGGGCCAAACCTTCATCAATTAGCATAAAGCTGCTTCTAACTGTGGCGCGTGGATCTCGGACACGCAAGTATTCTTTGCCATTAAATAACAAACGGCCCCGGCCACGAGATGCGCGACACAGGCACCGGCGCAAAGTCAGCGCGCGCGCGGCTTGCGGCGCTAGCTGACCTCTCCGTGACAGCCGACGCGCAGACTAAGGGTGGAACGCGCGGGCAGCGCGTAGTGATTTGTCGCCCCTAGGGCGCCATCAGAGCCCGTTTACCTAGCGAAATTGAAACTGGATTCGACCGGGGGAATTTTCGTCGGTCACCCGGGTTATCCAATGACGCAGGCCGGGTGGCAGATCAAGATAGCGATGGTCGGCGTCGCCGTAGATCTCGAAGGTGTGACGGGTAAAGAAGGCGGCGGCAACCTTGCCAGTATCCAAATCCAGCGCAAAAGCCGCGCGGCGTGTGGCGCATTGACTACGCACGCAGGCTTCCGCAACGAGGTCGCGTCCTACCAATCCTATCGGAAATAGCACCTGGAAGCGGTTCCTGAAGGCGGTATAACGGGCGCCAAGCAGCTCGTGTAGCGGCCGGTTGACCGCCGGCAGGTTAAGAAACTGAGAATCGGGAAGCCGTCCCGCATAGCCGGATAATTGGGGGGGAGCGGGTTGCGCCTTCTCAACCGGGCCCAGCCCGAGCATCAAGGTTACCATGCCTGCCACAATCCACCGCCTGCATCCCATTGCTGACCATCCTGTTGAAGTAAGAAGAGGTCGGCAGCCGGATGCCTGTGGACATCCGGCTGCGCTCGGTGCACGAGAGGCGATTAATTGGTTGCCAGTTGGCCCGTCGTTGGGGTCACGCGTTGGGTTTCGTACTTGGAGATGAAGCGGGTGCGCGACCAGGCGATGAAGGCTGGCAGCACCAGCACGCCGGCGAACATGTTGGTGAACATCAGGAAAATCAGCAGCACGCTCATCTCGTTATGAAACAGCAGCGGTGAGAAGGCCCA
>DATGLK010000051.1 GCA_035294265.1 Candidatus Binataceae bacterium | reverse complement strand
GTTCATCTCGCCCGATCCGATGGGGTTTGCCGGCAGCGGGAGCAACCTCTTTGCTTACGCGGGTAACGACCCGGTCAATAAGACCGACTCGACGGGGCTGTACCTTGGAGATAATGGAGAGTTAACATACGGCGGCGGCGGTAGCCCCGCCGACTTTTCCGGCGGGGGTTACGTCTACCCGCCACCACCGCCGCAGCCGGGGCAGGGCTGGGGCGGCCAATGGCCGGTGCGCCCTTCGCGGGTCCGCCGACTTCCATCGCTGGCACCCTGATGGCGGCCCAGTCGATCCAGTATGGCGCCACGCCGACTCGCGATTTCTACACGCTGACGCAGGCCGGCGGCGGTTTCAGCCCGGGCTGGGTGATTCCTGTTTCCGAGACGGTGCCGGGCGGGGGGCGGGCTCTGCCGCAGCCGCCACCGCCAGCAAAAACTCCGCAACCGAAGGCGTCCAGCAACAAGGCCAGGAAACTGCCATTCTGCTTCCCCGGTAGCGGGGTTGCGGTCGGCGCCGCAAACGCCCTGGCAGCGCATGAGATCGCTGGTCTCGTCGTCGAAGGCGCCATCGGAGCCACGGTCGGACCTGAGGCGGCAATCACTGCGTTTGCTTTTGACTTGGCACTCGGCGCCCCGATTGACCTAGCTGTGGGTAACGCATGCGGCGAATTCTGACGCAAGCCACCTACGAGCCTCGGCGGGTGCACCGGCAGCAAGTGGTCCAGGAGACACAGAAATTATGAGCGATCTCACGGCTGTCAGGCGGCACTTATATGGCCCGCTCTATTGGGCACCAGTTCCTATCGGACTCCTTGCCACTTTTTATGCGGGGATGTGCTTCGAGGGTTATTGGGATACAGGTAAGCTTGGCGTCCTTGCTTTAGCTATTTTTGCGTCGTCGCTGGGTGCGACGTTGGTAACAGCGGGAATCCAAAGCTATACACTTGCTGGTGTCAATGCTTTGTTTACAATTCTGAATGTGCTCGTTGTTGCACATTCAGGTCAATGGCTCCTGATGTACCTTCCGTTCATGTCCGCCATATTTGCCATCACAGCGGGCTACGCTCGCGGCCGGCATGCGGCGCATGTCCATAATGTAAATCGCGTTCAAAGCGGCGGAAGCCACGGATAGGCAGACGCCGGGTCTCCCATCAAGATTGTTTTTGGAACTCCTCCGCCCGAACAAGGAGGAACCGGAAGCAACCGAAGAGGCGCGTGATCGGACAGCGAGGTGCCGGTGCAGGAGCAATACACCGAGGTGACGAGCGACCGCGCCACCTACTCGTATCCCTACACGGTCGAGGAAAACCTTTTTACCATGCCTGGGAGTGGAGAGGTGCTGGCGCTGACCGACTCCAACGGCGCCAACATGGTGCCGCTGCATGACGCGCTGGGCTCGACCCTGTGGATGGTCAACAGCAGCGGGCAGATGCAGGCCACCTTCGCCTACTCATCCTTCGGGATGCCTAGCCAGTCGGGAACCGCGTACTATTTCCCCTGGCTGTTCGCGGGGATGGAGTGGAGCGATATCGGGAACGTGTCGCAGCTGTATTACGCCGGGGCGCGGTATTACTCGCCGGGGCTGCGCCGGTTCATCTCGCCCGATCCGATGGGCTTTGCCGGCAGCGGGAGCAACCTGTTCGCATACGCCGGCAACGACCCGGTGAATAACACCGACCCGACGGGGCTGGATTGCGGCGGAGACTGTGGCACTCTCGGTATCAGCGGAGCCATTGAGGGTCCAGGGAGCGCCGTGTATGGCGGTGTTCCCCAAGGTGCTCTGCCGCCGCAGCCGGGGCAGGGCTGGGGCGGGCAATGGCCGGTGCAACCCTTCGCCGGGCCGCCCACCTCGATCGCTGGCACCCTGATGGCGGCCCAGTCGATCCAGGATGGCGCCACGCCGACTCGCGATTTCTCCGCGCTGACGCAGGCCGGCGGCGGTTTCGGCCCGGGCTGGGTGATTCCTGTTTCCGAGACGGTGCCGGGCGGGGGGCGGGCTCTGCCGCAACCGCCACCGCCAGCAAAAACTCGGCAACCGAAGGCGTCCAGCAACAAGGCCAGGAAACTGCCATTCTGCTTCCCCGGTAGCGGGGTTGCGGTCGCCGCCGCCAACGCACTTTTCGCGCACGAGGCTACCGATCTTATCGCCGAAAGTGCTATTGGAGCTGTCGCGGGGCCCGAGGTGGTGATCAGCTCTTGACTTGTCGATTGGTGCACCAATTGATTTGTTCCACGGTTACACTTGCAGCGACTTCTGATGGAAATCGTGGTGTACGAGCCTCAGCGGGGGACGCAAAATGATGCTGGTTCAGGAGTGTAGACTCATGAGCGAGACCACGAATATTAGACGGCACGTATATGGCCCGCTGTATTGGGTGCCCGTGCCTGTTGGTTTGCTTGCCACCTTCTATGCTGGAATTTCCTTTCAAACCTTTTGGGATACTGGTAGGCTTGACATTCTTGCGTGGACAATTTTTACATCGTCTCTAGGTATAACCCTGGTAACAGCGGGAATCCCAAGCTACACGGTAGCCGCTGTAAACGCTTTGTTTACGGTCCTGAATGTCATCGTTGTTGCGCGTTCCGGACAGTGGTTTCTGATGTACCTTCCTTTCATGTCCGCAGTGGGCGCCGTTTCGGCGCATTACGGCCGAAGTCGGCACGCATCCCACATTCATGACGTAAGTCGTGCTTAAAGCGACGACACGGGCGGGCTTTTCCGGAGCTGCGCAAGCCGCGGAATCCCGACTATTCGCGAGTTGGGAACCCCCGCGAGGGACGTATTGCGGGGCGCGGTATTACTCGCCGGGGCTGCGCCGGTTCATCTCCTCCGGCCCGATGGGCTTTGCCGGCAGCGGGACCAACCTGTACGCTTACGCGGGTAACGACCCGGTCAATTTTGGCGACCCGACGGGGCTGTACCTTGGAGATAATGGAGAGTTCACATACGGCGGCGGCGGCGGCAGCCCCGCCGACTTTTCCTGCGGCGGTTACGTCTACCCGCCATCGCCGCCGCAGCCGGGGCAGGGCTGGGGCGGGCAATGGCCGGTGCAAACCTTCGCCGGTCCGCCGACTTCCATCGCTGGCACCCTGATGGCGGCCCAGTCGATCCGGGATGGCGCCACGCCGACCCGCGATTTCTACACCCCGGCGCCACCGGGTTCCCAATCCGCTATTCAAAACGCACCCTTCTCGTGGCAAGTCTCGGCAATCGCAAGACTCAGCGTGTTCTCCTACGGCTTCGGCGCTTCCCTCGGTAACACCGTTGTCGGATGGGATAGCGGCCAGGGCCTGTACAGCTCCGGTCTTATGGGACGGTCCCTTGGGGCAAGCTTCAACGTTCGAATAACGAATCCGGGCGCTGCAGCGGAGTCGCGCGCCTTTGATTTTGGCTTGGGAAGCAACTCGGGAATTACAATTCAACCTGGCGTCAACCCGGCATATGGAGCGTTCACCATCGCTAGTGTGCACACTAATCTGGGCCCCTCAATCGGTTTGCATATTCGCGAAGAAATCCCAGTGCCTTAACGCGAGGCCTTTGTAAAATGACCAACAACGCAGAGGAGCTAATCGTCGCAGTTGCTGCACTCTCGGTGAGTGCAGTACTGGTAGGTGGCGCGTATCGGAGATGGGCTTGGCTCGTGGACCCACCGAGTAGTTGGTGGCCATTCTATTCTCAGGCAACGATCAAGAAGCTGTTTGGCACAAAGGCTACCTTGTTATTTACGTATTTTCTGGGTTGTACTGGGATGGTGTTTGCTTTGTTAACGATCATCCGGGCAGTCTCGCGCTAAACAATCGTAGAGACTAGTTTATTATCAACGCTGAGGGTTCGCCCTCTTGTCACTACAATAATCGCGAACAAGGTGCATGAAACGTTGCCTGCTCGTCATTGCTGCCTTTGCCGTGCTGGTAGTGGTTGAGCGATTTACGCCACCTGGAATGACACTCTCATCTACTCGCGGGGCATTTTACCAGGTGTTAGGCATCGACCTGGCGTGGTTATTGCTTGGATTAGGCTTCGTGGGTTTTTTCGATCGGTATCAGGCCGCATTGTGTAGCTTTTTCACCTCCATCGTTGTTCTTAGCTATATAGTGTGGCGATTAAAAGAAACCGAACATCTGTTGGGATATGTGGCGTTTAGTTTTCCCGCACTTACTACGATATGTCTGGTACTTTCCGGCGTGGTGTGCCTCCCTCGGCAGCGATGGAGGCAATCAAGAACGGAACAATGTCAGCGGGGAAAATGGTAATAAGATCTTTACAGATGTCAACAATGGCATCAAAGTTGTACTCTCGCCCAGTGGGAACGTTGTCACGGTCATAACGATTTCTCGATGATCTGCGCGAAACCTTAACTGAAGGTATCGAGCGATGCCCGAAAGAGCGAGTAAATATCAGTCGCGGGAAGCGCGCATGGCGATCCGCGAAGTCCTCTTGAAAGAATGGGATCCGATCGGAGTGCAAGGCATTGCGGGTGCTGAGAACGAGTACGACCCGTATGTCGGAAGGCTATACGTGATGCTGATGCAAGAGCACGCGACCGCAGAGGACATTGCCGCTTATCTGCTAAATATTGCAACGGACCGAATGGACCTCGCGCTCAGCACGGAATTGGCTGAGCGTGGTAAGCGGGCTGCTGCTGAATTGGCAGATCTGCGCCCTCGCCTTCCGACTCATTGATCTCGGAGTGGGGGCCGTGTCCGGTTAGAGACGTTCTCCGTTTAGCCGCGCGCTTGGGCGAGCGCCGCATAGAGGACGGCAGAATGTGGCTGCTGAAGCGCCGACGCCGGGCGGCGCTTGATCGCCGATATCCATCACCGACACTCTGATGGCGGCCCAGCCGCTCCAGTTCGGGTCTGCGGCCATGCGTGGCTTCTACACCACGGATTGCGACGAAGATCAGGCTGACGCACGACGAAGCGCGCCAGCTACGGAAATACCTTGCGCAACACGATTTGCCCTAGGCGCGCGCCACCGGACGCGCCGCCAGGGAATGGTTCGCGCGCCAACGCCGGGGATGATCGGCCAATCCTGGCTCTGACGGCGCGGCCTCAAGATGAATTCCCTGCAATTTCTGCCTGGCTTCAACGGCGTTGTCAGGACGCGACGCAGGGCGGCGCGCCATTTCAGTCCAGATGATCGACCAAATCCAGCGCCAGCGGATGCCAACTCCCATTCGCGAGTTGGAGAATGTGAATCGAGCCCAGTTCGATTAGCGGTTCGACGCCGGCCAGCAGCTTGGTCGCGGCGCGGATCACGCCGCGATGGGCCACCAGCAGGGCTGGTCCGGCGGCGCCGCGCTCCTCGCGCCACAGCGCCAACATCCGCTCCACGCCGGCCGCGACTCGGGCATTGAAGGCCTCCCGGCTCTCGCCGCCGGGATAGCGATAGCTGTCCTCCAGGCGATGGCGCTGCCAATGCTCGAACTCAGCGGGCATGCGGAGCTTGATTTCCTCGGCGGTCAGTCCCTCGAAGCGGCCGAAATCGACCTCGACGAATTCCGCCAGCACCAGCGGCTCCAGCGCGCGCCCCTCCCCGATGATCCGAGCCCCTTCGGCGGCGCGGCTAAGCGGAGTAGTGAAGATGCGGGAGAAGCCGATATGGCGCAGGACCCGCCCCACAGCCGCCATCTGCGCCCGTCCCAGATCGGAGAGCGCCACGTCGGTGCGGCCGTAGTAGCGGATGCTGGATTGGCCGGTGGTCTCGCCGTGGCGAACCAGCACCAGGGTGTGCGCATCGACGCGCCGCAACGGCGTTTCAGTCACCGAGCGGATTCATCACCAGGCCGGTGATCAGCTTGGGAAAGAAATAGGTCGATTTCTCCGGCATCGTTTCGCCCGCTTCACCCACCCGCTTGAGATCCGCCACGCTCGGCGGATTGAGCAAAAACGCGCCCGCGGCCTGGCCCGCGCCCACCGCCACCAGGGCCGCGCGCGCATCGATGGTGTACTCGATATTGGAGCCCGTGCGCACCGCGGCCTCGTCGATCCCCAGCAGGCGCTTGAAGACCAGGCTGTGCAACAGCGTCACGTCGAGCTTGCGCAACTCGGGATTCATCCCGGGCGCCACCAAGTCGATCATCGCGGGATCGCGCAGCGCCAACAGCCACAGCCGCGGCTCGCCGCGCAGCGCCACGCCCAGCATACCCCGTTCTCCCTGGCGCAGCCGCTCCATCAAACGATCGGCGTCGTCGTACTCCTCCAGGGCGAAGAACTGACGGACGTGGGCGGTGAAATTATGCACCGCCGCAGGATCGAGATGGCGCAGGACGCGATGAGTGGGCAGGATGAGCAGGCCGGGATCGTCGTCGGCGACCAGGGTCATCATGGTGTAATCGTACGGCCCGGGTGCATCGGCGTTGGCAGCGCGCCGCTGCGCGCGATAGTTGAGTGCCGTAGCATAGCGATGGTGGCCGTCGGCGATCAGCAGCGGGAGTTGCTCGAAGGCCTCCTGCAAAAGCTGAATCTCCACGGGTTGGGTAATCAGCCGGATTTCATGCATCGTGCCAATATCATCACGCGCCTGCATCAAGGCACCGCGTTGCGCCACATCGGCCAAAAGTTCGTCTATTTCGGCGCTGCCAGGATAGAGAGCAAAAATCGAACTGGTGTTGACCTGGGTTGCCTGAAGCAGCCGCAGGCGATCTTCTTTGGGGGCGGAGAAAGTCCGTTCGTGGGGTAGGATGCGTCCGGGTTTGAAATCCTCCAGCTGCAGTCTGACGATCAGTCCCTGGCGCTTGTAGCCCTGGCCCTCGTGATTAAACCGTTGGGTATATAAAAAGCACGCCGGTTGCGGCAGCCGTTCCAACACTCCTTGGGCCAACCATTGCCTCAGCGTCGCGGCCGAAGCCTCGTAGCGGTCGGGCTCGCGGTTAAGCTCCAACCGAATGACGTTATAGGGGCTGCGCGCGTAAAGCTCATCCTGACGCGCGCGATCGATCAGGTCGTAAGGCGGAGCCAGCACCTGTTCCAGCGGGCCGCTTTTCTTCTGATTGTAGATCAAGCCGGCAAAAGGCTCGATGCGATGACTGGGCGCAATCATTTGACCTCCGCGAAACTCATTGGCGCAGCGCAGCGTACAGCTGCGTCTCGTCGATCGGACCTGGGCGCAGCACGCGCAAGCCTCCATGTTGGAAGGCCACCACAGTAGAGGCCGCTTGCCGCCCCAGTTCTCCGCCCTCGAGATAAACTGCGACCCCTTCGCCCAAGGCCGCACGCGCGGCTTTTAACGTCGTGGCCGGCACACCGCCGGCCAGATTGGCGCTGGTCGCGGTCAGCGGCGCTCCCAGGCGAGCGCTCAACTGGCGTGCGATTCGATGATCGGGCACTCGGATTCCCACTCCACCCTCGTCATTGACCAAAACCTCGGACAGCCCCGCTCGCGCGGGCAATACCAGGGTAAGCGGTCCCGGCCAAAAGCGCCGCGCTAACCGCAGCGCCGGGGTGGGAAAGCTTTGCACCAGCTCCGTTACCATCGCCAGATCGGCGGCAATCAAGGCGATTGGTTTGCCCGGCTCACGCCCTTTGAGCGCAACCAGTCGCGCCAATGCTTCCGGATTGCGGGCGTCGGCGCCCAGCGCGTAGAGGGTCTCGGTCGGATAGACCACCAGCTCGCCCGCCGCCAGTGCGGTGCAGGCGGCTTCAAACTCGCGCTCCTCCACTTGCGTGATCCGGTCGATTTTTTGGTTAATCGCCATCAGCCCAGTGCTTTGGCCCCGATATCGCGGCGGAAGTGCTTGCCCGAAAAGTCTATCATTTCGGCCGCTTCGTAGGCGGCCGCGCGCGCTTGCGCCAAGCCCGGCGCCAGCGCGCATACTACCAGCACGCGACCACCGTCGCTGACCAGGCGGCCACTCTCAAGCGCAGTGCCGGCGTGGAAAACTTTGACCCGGGTTTGTTCGGCAGCCCATCGCACTTTCACCGCAGAGGGCCCTTCGATCAGCTCCAACCCACTGATCGGCAGCCCTTTGGGATAAGCACCGGGATAACCGGGAGCCGTGAGCACTACCGCTACGGCGGCTTTCGGACTGAGCGTGAAATGGGAAGACTCCAGTTGGCCGTGAGCGGCGCTGAGCAGGGCCCGGGCCAAATCGCCTTGGCAGCGCAGCATTAAAACTTCAGCCTCCGGATCGCCCAGGCGAACATTAAACTCCAGCACCTTGGGATGGCCATCAACGATCATGAGGCCGGCAAACAGGATACCGCGGAAGGGATGGCCACGCGCCGCCATCGCCGCCAGGGTCGGCTCGAAAATCTCATGCACGACTTGAGCTTCCAAGCCGGCTGCAAATTGCAGCACTGGCGAATAAGCGCCCATCCCGCCGGTGTTGGGACCGCGATCATTTTCCAGTAACGCTTTATGGTCCTGGGCGCTGCCGATCGCCAGTGCCTGCGTCCCGTCGCACAGTGCAAAGCATGACAGCTCCTGCCCCACCAGCCGCTCCTCGATCAGCAGCCGCGCACCAGCGGCGCCGAAAATTCGCCGCTCCATCATCTCGTCGATCGCGGCCAGCGCCTCCTCGGTGCGGTTGCAGACCGTGACCCCTTTGCCCGCCGCCAGACCATCGGCCTTGACCACCAAAGGGCCGCCCTGGCTGATAACGTACCGGCGCGCCGCGGAGGCATCCTCGAAGCTCTCGAAGGCCGCGGTCGGCACCTTGGCCTCGGCCATGATTTGTTTGGCGAAAACTTTGCTGGCTTCCAGTTGCGCGGCGGCCTTGGAAGGCCCCAGCAGAGTCAGGCCTCGCGCCGCGAACTCATCGCCGATCCCACGCGCCAGCGGCTCCTCGGGTCCCACGACGGTCAAATCGATCTGATGCGCGGCGGCGAATTCGGCCAGCGCAACGATATTTTCGGGGGCGCAGGGGACAGGCTCGGCCAGGGCGTCGATCGCCGGGTTGCCGGCGGTGCAAAAGAGCTGCCGCACGCTGGGACTCTGATGCAGTCGCCAGACCAGCGCATGTTCGCGGCCACCTTTGCCTACCACCAGGACGCGCATGTTAATGGCGAAAATGGCGCACGCCAGTGAACAGCATCGCCAGACCCAGGCGATCGGCGGCGGCAATCACCTCGTCGTCGCGGTTGGAACCGCCCGGCTGGATAATCGCCGTGGCGCCGGCTCGCGCCGCCAGCTCGGGCCCATCAGGGAAGGGAAAAAAGGCCTCCGAGGCCAGCACCGTGCCCTTGAGCGAGATCCCCAAGCGAGCGGCTTTTTCCTGGGCCGCCCACAGCGGATCGATACGCGAGGTGGCACCGCCACCCACAGCCATCGTGCGATCCTCGTGGGCAAAGACCACGGCGTTGGATTTGGTGTGCTTGCACACCCGCAGGCCGAAAGCGAGCGCGCGCAATTCCGCTTCGGTAGGCGCGCGCCGGGTCACCAACTTGGCTTGGCGCGGCTCCTCGATCGCCAAATCGGGAGTCTGGATCAGCAACCCGCCCAGCACCCGCTTGAGGTCGAGCTGATGGGGATCGATAAGCTCGCGATGGAAGCGCATCACCCGCCGATTTTTCTTTTTGCGCAAAAATTCCAGCGCCTGCGGTGCGAAATCGGGACCGATCAGGACTTCGGTGAAAATTTCATCGACCGCCTGCGCCAACGGCAGGTCCCAGGCCCGATTGCTTATGATGATGCCACCGAAGGGGGAATCCGGATCGGTTTTAAACGCCTTGTCCCACGCCGATTTCAGATCGGCGGCCAACCCCACTCCGCACGGAGTATTGTGCTTGAGGATCGCCACCACGGCGTTAGGTTCGTCGGCAAAATCCAGGATCAGATTGACCGCCCAGTTGATGTCCACCACGTTGTTGAAGGACAGCTCGCGGCCGTGAAGCTGCTCGACCTGGCGATTGAAGTCACCGTAAAGCGCCGCCTGTTGATGGGGATTTTCGCCGTAGCGCAGCGCCTGCGCGCGCCTCAAAGTCAGGCTGAAGCTCTCGCCCATCGGCCCCTGCTCGCGCTGCGCGCTGAGATAGTTGGCGATCGCGCAGTCGTACTGGGCCACCCACTCGAAAGCCTTGCAGGCCAGCCGCCAGCGGGTCGCCATCGACAAGCGGCCGCCGCGGCTGTCCAGCTCTTGGGTCAGTGCGGGATAATCCGCCGGATCGACCACCACCGCTACATGCGCATAGTTCTTGGCCGCCGCCCGCACCATGGCCGGGCCACCAATATCGATATTTTCAACCGCTAGCTCCAGTTTGCAATCAGGTTCGGAGGTTACCCGCTCGAAGGGATAGAAATTGACCACGACCAAGTCGATCGGCACCAGCCCGTGCTCGCTCATCTGACGCTGATGCTCGGGCAGGTCGCGCCGGGCCAGAATACCGCCATGAATCCGCGGATGAAGGGTTTTGACCCGGCCATCGAGCAACTCGGGAGAGCCGGTGAAGTCGCCGACTCCAGTCACCGCGAGACCGGCCTTCTCCAGCGCGCTTTGGGTGCCCCCAGTAGAGATCAACTCGACGCCGTGGCGGCGCAGGACCGCAGCCAATTCGGGTAAGCCCTGTTTGTCCCACACCCCCAGCAGGGCGCGGGTAATCTTGACCTCGTCGTCCATTTTTTCACTCCGCCAAGTAGAGCCGCGGCACGCGTCGGCCCACGCCACAAAGTAGCTCGTATGAAATGGTCTGAACCAGCCTGGCTACGTCATTGGCACTGATCGCGTCGGGGCCTTGGCCGCCCCACAGCACGACACTGTCACCGACCCTAGCCGCCGGCAGGTCAGTCAGATCCACCATGGTCAGGTCCATGCATACCGCCCCCACCACCGGCGCGCGGCCTCCGCCGACCAGCACCTCGCCGCCATTTTGCAGGCCGCGCCGATAGCCGTCGGCGTAGCCGACTGGCAACACGCCGATCCGGCTGTCACGCGCGGTGATGAAGGTATGGCCGTAGCTGACCCCGGTGCCGGCGGGAACCTGTTTAACCTGTAATATCCGGGTCTTGAAAGTCATCACCGGCCGCAGCGCAACCTGTTGCGCCACGCTAGGAACCGGCGGCAGCCCATACAGCGCCAAGCCCAGCCGAATCATGCCCAGATGGGAGTCGTAGCGCAACACGGTGGCGGCCGAATTAGCTACGTGCTCGACGGCGGGACGTAGCCCGGCGGCGGCCATCAAATCTATTCCGTGGCGGAAAGAGGTCAACTGCGCGTCGGTCACCGGACTACTGGGGTCGCCGGCGCTGGCCAGCAAAGTGCATACCCCTTCCAAGTTCAGATGGCGACAGCCCAACAGGATGTCGATGGTCGCGGGCAGGTCGGCTGGCAACACGCCTAGTCGGGTAGCGCCAGTGTCCAGCTTGAGGTGAATCGGGAAAGAGGCGATCCCAGCCTGGGCCGCGGCCCGCTCCAAGGGCATCAGCAGCGCGCGATCGAACACAAACGGGGTCAAGGCAAGTTGGACCAGGGCGGGGGCTTCCTCGGGAAAGAACCCCCCCATCACGTAGATGCGTTGGCGCAGTCCGGCCTGACGCAGTTGCTGGGCTTCGCCTAGCGTGGCGACTCCAAAATGAGCGCAACCCTCGGCCGCCAAGGCTCGCGCCACCGCGGGAGCGCCATGTCCGTAGGCATCGGCCTTCAGCACCGCCATCGCTTGGGCCCGCGGCGCCAGCCGGCGCAAAGCGTGATAATTGGATCGCAACGCCGCCAGGTCGATTTCGGCCACGGTCGGCCGTCCCCCGCCATCCAACCCCGTTCCCGCCTCATTGAAATTTTGCCTGTCCGCGCTCATCGTAAACCCGCCCGGCTTCTGGCTCGCTCACCCGGCTCCTGTCGCCGGAGTCATTCCGGTGGTGAGAGCGTCAAAAGATAACCCTGAGGCTGCTGATCCTACGGATGGTGCCGCCAAGGTAAAAGCCGCGCCCAACTAACCATCGCAAGCGTGAACAGTCAATCGCCGTCAGCTTTTTTGACTCGCCAAGGCTCGCTTGATATAAATAGCAGCGGGCTGGGGGTGTGCGCGGGAGCGCACTGAGAGCTCGGCACGAGAAACCCCTTGAACCTGATCCGGGTTATACCGGCGTAGGGAAGCCAGCGGCAATACAATTTCGGCCGCGCCCCTTCCTTTATTTTCAGAGCTCCCTCACGCCCTAATATGCGGCCTATGCCGCGGCGCCGGTTAAAGTTGTACCCCAGCCAAGTCAATGAAGATTACCTTCCAACTAAACGGCGAACCGCATCAAATTGAGGCCGGTGCCGGGCTGGCTGAGTTGCTCCAGAGCCTCAACCTGCGCAGCCGCGAGCGGTTGGCGGTGGAAATCAACGAGCGGGTGATCCCCAAGGCGGATTACGCCCAAACCGTGCTACGCGAGGGCGACCGGGTAGAAATCATCCATTTCGTGGGCGGCGGCTGAAGCTTGCGCCCACAGGAGACAGCCGACGATGGGCTCAGAGGACACCTTCGAACTGGGCGGACGAACCTTCCACTCCCGTCTCATTGTGGGAACCGGGAAATATCGTGACTTTGCGCAGACTCGCGATGCCATCGAAGCCGCGCAGGCAGAGATCGTCACTGTCGCGGTACGCCGGGTCAATATCACGGACCGCGGCAAGGAAAACCTGCTCGACTATCTCGATCCCAAGCGCTACCTGATTTTGCCCAATACCGCCGGCTGCTTCACCGCCGAGGAGGCGATCCGCACAGCCCGTTTGGCCCGCGAGACCGGGGTGGGCGACTTCGTCAAGCTGGAGGTCATCGGCGACCAGCAGACCCTGTTTCCCGATCTCCCCGCCACTCTGGAAGCCGCGCGCGTGCTGGTCAAAGAGGGCTTCAAGGTCCTGCCCTACCTCAGCGACGATCCGGTTGCCTGCCTGCGCTTGGCCGAGATGGGCTGCGCAGCGGTGATGCCGCTGGCGGCACCGATCGGCTCCGGGTTGGGTATTCGCAACCCCTATAACTTGCGCATCATCCTGGAGCAAGCCAAAGTGCCGGTAATCGTCGATGCCGGCGTGGGCACCGCCTCGGACGCCGCGCAAGCGCTGGAGCTGGGTTGCGACGGAGTCTTGATGAACACCGCGATCGCGGGCGCTCGCGAACCAATCAAAATGGCCCATGCGATGCGCATGGCGGTCGAGGCCGGGCGGCTGGCCTACTTGGCCGGCCGGATCGAGCGCAAGCTCTACGCCACTGCCTCCAGCCCGCTCAGCGGAATGATCGAATAGCCGGCCGTCCTCGCCAGGCCTGCGATGGGCGCGCCTGATTTTAACCTTTACTTGATTACCGACCGTACGCTGGTCGAGCCGGCAAGACTGCTTGAGGTCTGCGACGCCGCACTGGCCGCCGGCGCGGCCTTTTCCCATCCCAACCCGGTTGCCTTGCAATTGCGCGACAAAGAGCTCGACGCCGGACCACTGCTGGAACTAGCGCTGGCGCTCAAAGCTATCTGCCGGCGCTGGAACGCGCGTTTGCTGATAAACGAGCGCATCGACGTTGCGCTGGCGGCCGATGGCGACGGTGTCCATCTGCCGGCCCAATCGGTTTCGCCCGCCGCGGCGCGAAGATTGCTCGGACCCAACGCGCTGATCGGAATCTCCACCCATAGCCGCAATGAGATCGAGCAAGGAGCGGCCGCGGGCGCCGATTTCGCGGTCTTCGGCCCGGTCTACCCCTCAATCTCAAAGCCAGGCTACAATCGCGCGGTAGGGTTGGAGGGATTGCGCGCCGCCTGCCGCGGATCGTCTATTCCGGTATTTGCCCTGGGCGGGATCAGTTCTGTGCGAGCCGCCGAGTTGGCCGCCACCGGCGCAGCCGGCATCGCGCTTATCGGCGCCATCATGCAAGCGCCCCAACCGGGCGTGGCGACCGCCGAAATCCTACGCGCTTGGCACCGCTCGGCGTGAAGGCGCGCTACCCCTGGGAGGCCAGCGGCATCGCCTCGGCGACCGCAACCAAAGTTTGCGCTAGCGGCCGGCAGCCGCAGATGGCCAGCCCCGTCACGGCCATCAAAGCGGCGTTGATTAACAAGGGGTCGCGGTAGCTGCCGGTCAAATCGTAGACCCATCCCAGCACCACCGGTCCGGTGCCCGACCCCAGGGCCGTGGCGATGGCGGCCACGCCGAAGATCGCTCCATAATTTTTCAACCCCAGCGATTTCATCGTGACCACCGGAACCAAAGCCAAGGGCGCGGTCCAGCTAAGCCCCATCACCAATACTCCCGCGATCAGCAAGGCACGGCTGGCAGAGCCGATCAGCAGGACCATCCCGAACCCCCCAGTGACGAACGAAGCCATCGTGACCAGCCGGCTATCGATGTAATCCGCCAACCAGCCCAAACCGATTTTTCCCACCGAGCCCAGCGCCAGGGCCGCGCTCAAAGCGGTAGAAACTTCGGCAGTACCATAGCCGATACCGGACAAATAGGGCGGCAGATGGCCCACGATACTGTGGGTCTCCCAGCCAAAGGTGAACAGGGCCAGAAAGACCAGCCAGAACTCTCGCGAGCGCAGCGCCGGCCCCAGCTCCAGACCGGTCAGCTCGGCGGCCGGTTCGTGGCGAGCGGCCACTTCACGGTCATTGGGACGGCTGCGAATCAGCGCGATGAGCGGAACGGCGATCAAGAAGACTGGGAGCCCCAAGGCAACGTAGCCCCAGCGCCAGCCCGCCTTGGCGATCACCCATCCCACCAGCATTACCATCGCAGAACCGCCAAAGGCCGCGCCTGTCATCGCCACGCCCATCGCCAGCCCCGAGCGCTTACCGAACCAATTACCGATGATGAATGAGACCGGCACATAAGCGCCCAAGCCGGAACCAAAGCCGGAGAGCAGGCAGCTTGCCAGCAATTGAGCGAAGCTGTGGGCGCGGCTGGCGCACACAAACCCCAGTCCCACGAGCACCGCCCCCAGTAGCATCACGCGCTTGGCGTCCACCCGTTGCATCAGCCAACCCGACAGCACCATCCCCACGCATAGTCCCGGCGCCGTCATGCTAGAGAGCAGCGAGACCATCCCGCGCGACAGATGAAAGGAGCCAGCCACCGCGCGATAAAACATCCCAGCGGTGGTCTGCACCGATCCAAACAGCAGGCCCATGGCGATCCATAGCCCGGCCACGATGAGCCAGGCCGTCGTTGTTTGCTTGGCCATTCGCGCTCCGCCAAATCGCGATAAATCGTACTGGGAAGTGACCCTAAGAGATTTTAGTCGGCTGCGCAAATCCCGCCGCGCCGTGCTCTGCGCTTGAAATATCTGCGCTCGACATAAATGCTGCCCGCGCAGCCTTGGCGTGCCGCACTTTCATCCGCGCGCGGGTGGCACGCACATCCAGGCCCAACTCCCCCATGCCGCCATGGAGGAGTTGGCCCGACCCGCGCGACACTAGCGGCGCCCCATCGTCGGATATTCGCCGCTCAGAACGTGGCTGGCCTTGGGACGCACATACGGCACTGAACTGCGAATCTGATAGGGCTCTTCTAAGGCCGCTAGCTCATCTGGGCTCAGCGTAACCTCCAGGGCCTTAACGGCCTGATCGATATGCTCCAGCTTGGTGGCACCGACAATTGGAGCAATAACGCAAGGGGCCTGCAGCACCCAGGCCAACGCCACCTCGGCGACGCTGACGCCGTGACCATGAGCGATTTTCTCCGCCTGGTCACGGATCGCATAATCACTGTCGCGATACTGCGGGCGATAGGGTGGCACGGCGCTGGCGCGTGGGGTTAACGGTTTGCCTTCACGCGAGCGATTGCCGGCCATGAAACCGCCCGCCAGCGGCCCCCAGGGCAGCAGTCCGATGCCCTGATCGGCGCACAGCGGATTCATCTCGATCTCTTCTTCGCGAAAGACCAGGCTGTACTGGTTCTGCATCGTGACGAAACGGTGCCAGCCATGGATCCCGGCGGTAAACAGAGCCTTGGCGAATTGCCACGCGGCCATGCTGCTGGCCCCGAGGTAGCGGACCTTGCCCACGCGCACCAAGTAATCCAACGCCTCCAGCGTCTCTTCGATCGGCGTGGTCGGGTCGTAGCGATGAATCTGATACAGGTCGATGTAATCCATCTTCAGCCGGCGCAGCGAAGCGTCGCATTGCTCCAGGATATGCTTGCGCGACAAGCCGCTCTGGTTGAGTCCCTTGCCCATCGGATTGCAGACCTTGCTGGCTACTACCAGCTCATCGCGCTTGCCCATCTCACGCAGATAACGGCCAGTGATCTGCTCGCTCACGCCCTGGGAATAAACGTTGGCAGTGTCGAAGAAATTAATCCCCAGCTCCAGCGCGCGTGCGAAGTGCGGCCGCGCGTCTTCCTCCGACAAAGTCCATTCGTTCCAGCTCTTGCTGCCGTAACTCATGCAGCCCAGGCAAATGCGCGAAACGGTAACCCCGGTTTTACCTAACTTGACGTATTTCATCGCGTCCTCTCTCTCGGACATTCGGCGAAGTCCCGGCTGCCATTTTGCGCCGGATTGGCCTGCCGGTGAAAGCCGCAAGGGCAAAAACCGGTTCGATGTCGCCCTGACCCGCTTGGTTCTGCCATTGACCAAGCTATGATGAGAGGAAAACGCGCGTCACAACCGACGCTGGAGACGAGCGGAATGCAGGACAAGGAAGCGCTTTACGACCAGGCGGTGGATTGCTACGCCGAGAATGACTTCGAGCAGGCGATCGCGCTTTATCGCCAGGCTCTGGCGCTCGACCCCGAGTATGAGGATGCACTGCACGGTCTGACTATGTGCTACCAGGCCACAGGCGATCTGGACAGCGCCATCGAGCTGACCCAGCGGCAAATCGAGCGCCAGCCTGAGGACATCCTGGCGTGGACCAACTTGAGCATGCTCTACCAGAAAAAGGGCAACGTGCCAGAAGCCGAGAAGGCCGGCGCCGAGGCCCGCCGGCTGGATTGGAAACGCCAACTCAAGGGCTCCAAGGCTTGATCGCCCAACCCGCTGCCACGGCACCGCCCATGCAAAGTTCGTCATGCCCCGCCTTTGCGTACACCCGGGGTTGAGCGATTTGCGCTGCCTCGGCTGACTCATGCGCGCGGCCGCGGTTCTTTTGCCCCTGTTTTCCCTTCGCCAGCGCGACGATCTCGGGCGTGGCGAAATTCCTGCCTTGGCCGCTCTGATGACGTGGCTGGATCGGATCGGTCATCGCGTGCTGCAGCTTTTGCCGTTGTGCGAGCCGGCGCCGCAGGAGAACAGCCCATATAACGCCTTGAGTGTATTCGCGCTCGATCCGCTGCTGATCGGGGCCCTCGAGTTGGCAGGGGTCACGCCGCAGGCCTATGCGCAAGCGCGCGCTCGGGTAGGCCGCCGACGCTCGCTGTCGCGGCGCGAGGCATGGGCAGTCAAGGGGCCCTTGCTGACCGCTGCCTTCGACCATTTCGATCGCCACGCAGATTCGCTCGCACGGGCTGAGTTTGCCGCCTACCGGGCGGCCGAGCGTGACTGGTTGGAGGACTACGCGCTGTTCCGGGCGCTGAAGGAGAAGCTGGGATGGCAGGCATGGGAGTCCTGGCCCGCACCGCTGGCGCGACGCCAGGCCAGCGCTTTGGAAGACGCGCGTCGCGAGCTGGCCAGGTCAATCGCGATGTACGAATATTGGCAATTCTTGGCTGCCCGCCAATGGCGAGCGCTGGCGTCACGGCGTCGCCAGTTGGGCATACGCATCAGCGGTGACCTGGCCTTTTGTCCCGCTCGAGACAGCGCCGACGTCTGGGCTAATCAAACCCAGTTTTGCCTCGATCAGTGCGTCGGTGCACCTCCCGATGCGTTTTCACCCCAGGGCCAGCGCTGGGGCCTGCCTCTGCCCGATTGGTCGGCGATGGCGCAGGATGATTTTCGCTGGTGGCGGCGGCGCACGCGCCACGCCGCCAGCCTGTTCGATCTGGTGCGGATCGACCATGTGGTCGGTTTTTATCGTACCTATCACTATCCCTGCGATGATCCCGCGGCGGCGGGTAGCTTTACGCCGAGCAGCGAAGAGGCTCAGCGGGTGCAGGGCGAACGCTTCATCGCCATGGTGAAACAGGAGATGGGAAGCGGCGCGCTTATCGCCGAGGATCTCGGCGCGGTACCACAATGGGTCAAAAATTCGCTGACCGAACTGGAAGTACCCGGTCTGAAGGTCTTTCGCTGGGAGCGCGAGGATTGGGGCAAGGTTCAGGAACGGATAGTCTCGCCCGCTCAGTATCCGCGATTGGCGGTAGCTACTACTGGCACTCACGATACCGAGCCGCTAGCCCAGTGGTGGCGTGCCGCTAACCCGCGAGAGCGGCAGGAGGTCTGCCTGGCGTTTGAATTGCCGGCGGATGAGGCCTCAGGCAGACTAAATCGGTCACAGCTTGACGCGATCTTACGTCCGTTGTACCAGTCTCCCGCCGGTCTGGTGATGATTCCGATGCAAGATCTGTTCGGTTGGACTGGCCGGATCAACTGGCCAGGCACGACCAGCCTACGCAACTGGCGCTACCGTCTACCCGTACCGTTGGAAGATTTTACGGGCGGCGCGATGGAGGCGCGGTCGGCCCAATTGCTTCAGTTGGCGCAATTGGGCCACCGCGATTGAGATGATTACAGAGCCCCCGCGTTAGCGCCGGTTGCTGCTCTGGCGGCATTGCCAGCCGCGCCGGAAGCGCTGGCCGCCTTCGCCGCGAGTTGCTGCGCCACCAGCGAATCGAGGGTGTCGTAGCTGACCGCGCCGCTGACGAAATGGCCGTTGATGAAAAAGCTGGGAGTCCCGGTCAGTCCCAGCCCCTTGGCTTGAGACTGGTCGGCTGCCACCGCCGCGGCCTGCGAACCGCTATCCAGACATCGATCGAACTGGGTGCCATTGAGTTTGAGCTTGCGGGCCAGTTCTTTCAGATGTGGCACGTCGATGTCGGCTTGCACAAAGAGCCGATCGTGATAGGGCCAAAAAGCCCCCTGCTGGCCGGCGCAGCGCGCCGCTTCGGCGGCCTTTTGGGCATGCGCGTGCATCGGCAAGGGCATGTCCTTGAAGGCCACCCGCAACTGGCTCGGGTAGCGCTGCTCCAGCTTCAACAACTCGGGATTTATCTGCCGGCAGTAGGGGCATTCATAGTCGGCAAATTCCACCAGTGTGATGGGAGCTCCCGGCGCACCCCGCACGGGAGCCTTGCCCAGGGCGACCGCCGCACTGGGCGGTTCCAGCATCGTAATTATCGTGGTGTTGGCGCGCAATTGGCGTACATAGGCGTCGCGTGCATGTTGGGCGCGCAGCTGGCGCAGATGGTCCAGAATCTGTCCACGCAGTTGCTCATAAGGCTGATCGGTCTCCATTCCCTCGTAAAACGCCCGTAAAGCATCTTCGCTGGGCTCCTTGACCTGACCTTTGAGATGACGCGTGAGCAGTTGCGCCACAGTCAGATGCTCGTGGGCGGCCGCCTGCTGGAGCAGCAATTGATCGACCATCTGATCGAGCGCGCCGCGTTCGGCCAGATAGTAGGAATATTGCTGACTGAGCAGGTGAGCAGCCTGCACGCTATCCAATTGGCTTTGGGTGATGGTTTGGTTACCCACCTTGGCAACCACCTGTTGATTGCCGTCGCAAGCCGCCCAGACGGCGTTGACGAGGCCGACACTAAGCACGATTGCTAACCACAACCGCAGCAATGTCATCATTCTGTTTCCCCCTTGGGCTTGGTTTACAAAGTCCGGCGAGGACCCCTCCGGGGCCTCGCCGGACTGTTCCATCTGATTGCTCAGGTTTACGGAGCTACCGTAGCCGTGGCTGCCGCCTGGTTATCACCGGTACCGCAGGTGCAAACGCCATGGCCGCTGCCGTTCTCATGAATGAACGAGCACAGCGACACCAGGCCCTCGATCGGATCGGTGTAGACATCGGTATCCGAGGGAGTCTTGCGGAACTCGTCCTCGCTCAGGTTCTGGTAGTTGTGGTTCTGGTCGATATGGGTGATCCAGCCAGCCAGGTTGGACGCTCCCTGGTAGGGTGTGGTCGCCCCTGGATCGCAGGGGTAGAAGGGCGGATTGGTTCCGTTGGCGTTCTGCATCACATTAGGCTGCGCGGAGACCACCACCACTAATCCCGAAGGGGGAGTAGGCCCACCCAGCGGATTGCTGATCAGGTCGGTCTTCACCGACAGCTTGCGCAGACCGTTGTTGGTAACCGGGCAACCGCAGCATTCCTGCAGCTCCTGGTTGGCGTCGAACACATAGATCATCGCGCACAACAGCCCCTGGGCCATCCCCGGAGGTGGTGGAGGATCGTTTGGGACCTCGTCCGACAGGGTTGGATTGATAAGCCGCACGATATTGTCGTTGATGGTCACGTCGTAGTACTGCAGGGTCAGGAATTCGTTGTACGGCGCGGGCGGCGGAGGCGGATCCGATTGCGCCGCGGCCAGTCTCGGGAGCAGAAAAGCTCCCATAGCCGCCGCCGCGAGAAGTAGTTTGCTTGTTGACCGAAACATTGTGTCCCTCCCTTTTAAATCCGTGTTGGAGCCTTACGTCCTGGCTACTGGGGCGGAATCGGGGTGAAGTTGTCACCGCTGCCGCAGCTGCAGATGCCACGGCCCGAGCCCTTCTTCTTAATTAGGTCGCAATAGTACGCAAGCTGGCTTTGCTCGTCCGACCACAGCGGCTGCACGGAAAACTCCTCCGCTGATACCTGGCTGTAGCTGGCGGTCTGGTTGACGTGGGCCATCCACGAACGCAGCCGCGCGCCCCAGGTCGGCTGGGCCGCATTGCAGGTGGGCAGATAGTTGGTGAACTCGCTTGAGCTACCGGGTTGCGAAGGAATGATCTCGATCACTCCCGAGTAGGGATGGCCATTGGTCAGCGGATTGGTGGTCAAGCTGGTGGCCACCGAAATCTTGCGCAGACCGAAGGCCGTGATCGGACAACCACAGCATTCCTGCAACTGTTCGTTGGCGTCGAACACGTAAACGTCGGCGCACATGTTGTTGATAGTGGGGTTGCTGATTCGAACCACGTTGTCGCCCAAGGTGGTATCGTAATATTGCACCTCGAACGACGGATCCGGATCCTCTTGGGCCAGCGCGGCCTTGGCGCTGAGCAGCGCCAGGACAGCGGCGGCCAATGACAGCACCGCTAACTTGCCTGTGAGTCGAAACATCGAAGCCCTCCTTGTACGTGCAGTCGATTGTCTTCCAACCATGCCATTCCACTTATCGGCCCGGACCGGTCTTGCTGCAGCAGCATCGATGTATACTGGTGAGCGGCAGGTCTTAAACGTGCAAGCGAACAGGCGGGTTCGATAGTTTTGTACGAAACCCGACGTGTTAAGGGGTGGTCCGACCACTAAAAGTGAATGCGCTTTAGTTGCGAAAACAGTCGGATGCGACTCTATGCATCAAGGCGCCAACTTTCGACCACTATCAGGTAAAGCAAGCGCAGTCATTTTTGACGTTCTCTGGCAGCCGGATAAGCGTCAAAATCGTGGTCGACACTGGTTCGAATGCACCAGCGGAGGAAAACTTGATTGCGCCGTTATCTGTAATAATTTGCCGACCGATGGGCGCTTGCCGTAAGTTGAATCGATGATTGCCGATCACCAGCGCGTGCCTGGTCTGAGCCAGTGGGTTAACACCCGAAGTCTCAGGGCTCGTCCCGACGCGAATATTTTCCCGACTAGGGCGCGCGCGGTTAACTTCCAAGAATGACGCGCGTTTGCTCCTATACCCCGGCTCTGATTGTCCACGGCGGGGCGGGCGCTCGTCCCGCACCCGAAGAGCGACAGGCGCGCGGGCGAGCGATGCGGGGGGCGCTCGAGCGCGGGTTGGCTTTGCTCCGCGCCGGCGCCAGCGCGTTGGACGCGGTGATGGCCGCCGTGACCACCTTGGAGGATGACCCCCTGTTCAACGCCGGTTACGGCTCGGCGCTCAACGCCGAGGGCGAGGTCGAGATGGACGCCTCGGTGATGGCTTGGCCGGTAGCCGAGCTGGCGCAAAACAATGCACTGGCGCAAGACCAAAGCGGCGCCGGCGCAGTCGCCGCCGTCTCCCGAGTACGCAATCCAATCTTATTGGCGCGAGCCGTGATGGAGACCACGCCCCACGTTTTGATGGTGGGCGCGGGCGCCGAGCGCTTGGCCAGCGCCGCCCACATTCCTCGCTGTCGGCCTCAGGATCTAATTGCCGAACGCGCGCGCACCCGTTGGCGCAGTTACCACGCCCGCCTGGCCCACGGCACCGTGGGCGCCGCCGCGCTGGATGGCAACGGCCAAGTCGCGGCCGCCACCTCCACGGGCGGACTGACCGGCAAGCTACCCGGCCGGGTGGGCGACTCGGCGATCATCGGCGCCGGCACCTTCGCCCATCCTCTTGGCGCTGCCTCCGCCACCGGGATGGGTGAAGCTATCTTGAAGCTTAACCTGTGCCAGGGTGCGGTAGCGCTGCTGGAAGACAACCCTCCGATGCGGGCGGCCACCCGCTCGATCTCGCAGCTCAGCCGCCTCAGCGGCGCGGAGGCGGGCCTCATTCTAGTCGATCGTCGCGGCCGCGTGGGCTACGCCCATAATGCGCGGGCCATGGAGATAGCGTACTACAGCGCCGCCACCGGTTTGCACCATCGCCGCCTGGAGCGCTGAGCTGCCCACTCAGGTCCGGCGTAGGACGCCGCACCAGCGCCGATCACACTGCGCCATTGGGCCGTCGAGCGACAGATCGGGGTAACAAGCGATCAGCTTGAAGACGCCAGCCGCGCTAGCCGCCAGTTCTAGTAGCTTGGGGACGGTGTAGCGCACCGGAATCAGGTCGCGGGTGAAAATCGGCTTGCTTTTGGGGAAATGGATGCGGCACTGCACTTCATAGATCCAGGCGGCGGCATCCCAGGCGATCGGACGCCGGAATTCACGTACCTCGACTTTCACGCCTTGACAGCGCACCTCGCGCTGGCGCCAGGGCCGTCGCCCGCGCAGATGCTCGATGCCGTCATGGCGATCGATGTCCACGCAATACAGCGCCCCGGGTCGCAGTACTCGTGCCACCGAGCACAGGTGATTGATCACGTCGCGATTGTCCACCAGGATCGGAAAGGTCTCCGAAAACAGGTAGGCGGCGTCGAAATTGCGCTCGGGCAGCGAGAAACGCTCCACCTGGCGGCGATAAAAGCGCGGATTGCGCCGCCTGCCCGCTTGTCGGCGACCCAGGCCGATCATTACGGGACTGCGATCGATTCCCACCACCTCGATGCCCTGAGCCGCCAGCAGTTGACCGTGTGGCGAGGTCCCGCACGCGATATCCAGGACACGATGCACGGGACGGCGCAGATGGCGGGCAAAAACCTGGGATAGAAAGGCGGTCTCGGCCTCAATCTCGCCCGGGAGCTCGAACTGCACTGCGCGAAAGATTTCGGGAAAATCGTAAATGCTGCGTGTCGGAAAAGATCCGTTCTCCACGTAACCTCGCTTTCGCATTACGACGCTTGCAGGGCTCAGCCGGCCGCGATCGCATCCGGCGTCACTTTAACCAGTCCTTCCGCTCAAGTCTGGACTGGTCCCATCTCTGTACGACATTATTTACCTTATTCAAGTTTTAGCTCCAGCTCTGCGAGGCGCTCAGGTGGACACCGTCCTCTCAAACTATTCGGTCAGGCGCTTGACAGCGGCCGACGCAGCCCAGATTCCCAACCTGGCCAATCAAGTCAATGGCCCTTCTTACATTCACGATGAGGTTTATCATCCGGAACGGATGCAGAAGCTCAACGCAGGGGGCCGGCTGATTTCCGTGGTCGCGGTCGACAACCAGCAGCGGGTGGTGGGCCATTGCGCCCTGGAACGGCCAAATCTGGAACTGGTGCCGGAAATTGG